>JBBSVS010000187.1:0-1303 GCA_038046665.1 Thermoplasmatota archaeon | reverse complement strand
CTGATCAACGCCCTCGAGGACCTCAAGGTCAAGGAGGACGGCACGGTTCGGAACACGGCGGACACGATCATCCAGTTCCGATTCGGCGAAGACGGCGTGGACCCGTCCCGCAGCGTCCAGGGCAAGGCCGTGGACATCGACGACATCCTCCAGGAGGTCCTCGGCGAGGAGCCGTCCTGGAAGGAGCGCCTCCGGGAGCAGGAGATGGCCTCCTACGGCCTCACGGAGAAGGACATGTACGTCGAGATCTCCGAAGAGGAGGTCGAGGTGGAGGAAGACGAGCCTCCCTCGGAGGAATGAGCATGGCCCGCGCGACGACGATCCAGGCCCTCCGGAACCGAGGCATCTCGAAGAAGACCGCGGAGACCCTGGCGGACGCCGGGTTCACGCTGGAGACGCTCTCCAGGTCCAAGGTCGAGCGGCTCAAGAAGTTCCTCACGGTCAAGGAGGCCGCGAAGGTCCTCAAGAAGGTCTCCGCCCCCGCGGCGGAGGAGAAGCCCGCTCCGAAGAAGGAAAAGGTGAAGCGGGCCGCGAAGCCGGCGAAGAGGGCCGCGGCAAAGGAGGCCGAGGCCGAACCGGAGGTCCCCCTCGAGGTCCCCGTGAAGGTCCCCAGCCTCACGGAGGGCGAGAAGGAGATCATGGAAGGGCTCAAGGAGGTCGGCCGGTTCCTGCCGCGGGCCGTGGTCGCCGACCTGGCGAAGAAGCTCCACGGACTCAAGCTGAGCAAGAGGCGCCTCCACGAGGTCCTCCAGCGGATCGCAGAAAAATACGAGATCCACTCCATCGACGCGAACGAGTCCGCGGGCATCGTGTCCGCACAGTCGATTGGCGAACCCGGGACGCAAATGAGCCTCCCGTACGAGGAGGGCGTGATCGTGCGGGACGAGGGTCGCGTCCGCGTCGTCCCGATCGGTGAGCTCGTAGACCGCCTGATGCAGGACCATCCGGTCTCCCGGGAGGGCCCGACGGAGTGGTGCGACCTCCCACAGGGGACGGCGCTCGAGGTGCCGAGCCTCGCGGAGGACGGGAAGATCGTGTGGAAGCCCGTCCGCGCGGCGAGCCGCCATGCATGCCGCCACCCGCTCCTCCGGATCCGTTTCCGATCCGGCCGCGAGATCACCGCGACCGCGAACCATTCCTTCGTAACGCGGCGGGATGGAAGGATCGTCCCCGTCGCGGGGCGTGCTCTCCGTCCGGGAGACCGCCTCCCGGTCGTCCGACGCTGGTCCGTGCCGGCCCCGTCTCCGGACCTCGACCTCGGCGAGCTCCTCCCGCGCGCGAAATCGAGCTCCAAAGCCCCCAC
>JBBSVS010000186.1:0-1015 GCA_038046665.1 Thermoplasmatota archaeon | reverse complement strand
AGCACGCGCTGCCCCGGCTTCACCCGCCCATGGTCTCGCAGGCCCTGCAGCGCCTCTCCGTCGAGCTCCGCGCCGAGTGCCCCGCACACCAGCCGCTCCTGCTCCGCCCCGACGTCGCCCACCACACGCCCGACGACGGCGCCGAACTCGGCAGCCGAGAGCGAGGTCAGGACGCCGACGCCGACAAGCCGGAGTCCACCCTCGCGCGCCGCGGCGGCGGCCGCGAGCATCCGGCGGCCGCCGGCGAGGTGGACCGTCGCGAGCGCCACGCCGCAGCCGGCCGCGGCTCTCACCGCCCCGGCCACCGTGTTCGGGATGTCGTGCCACTTGAGGTCGAGAAAGATGCGCTTGCCGCGCGCACGCAGCTCCCGCACCAGCGCCGGGCCGTCCGCCACATACAGCACGGGCCCGACCTTGTACCACGACGCCGCGTCGCCGATCGCGTCGGCGATGCGCAGCGCGGCGGCGGTGGTGGGCAGATCGAGGGCGATGGCGAGATCGGCCACGGCTACGCCCCCGTGCCCACCAGCTCGGTTACGGCGCGCGCGCCCCGCCGCGCCGCCACAGCCGCGAGCTCGCCCACGACGCGCTCGGGTACGCGGGGGTCCGCGAGGGCCGCCGTGCCCACCGCCACGAGTGAGGCGCCGGCGGCGAGGTACTGCAGCGCGTCGCGCCCCGAGCGCACCCCGCCCACACCGATCACCGGCTTGCCGGTCTCGCGCGCGACGATGCGCGTGACGCGCACGCCGACCGGCAGCAGCGCCGGCCCGCTGAGCCCGCCCGCGCCGCTGCCGAGACGCGGCGCGCCGTCGTCCGCGCCGTAGAGCAGCGCCGGCAGCGTGTTCACCGCTGTGAAGGCATCGGCGCCGGCGGCGGCCGCGGCGGCCGCGGTGCGCGCGGCGGCGGGGAGCGCGGGCGAGAGCTTCACGCCCAGCGGCCGGTCGGTCGCCCCCCGCGCGCGGCGCACCAGGTCGGCGCGCACGGCGTCGTCGGCGCCGCCCTCGCGTCCGCCGCG
>JBBSVS010000185.1:330-1388 GCA_038046665.1 Thermoplasmatota archaeon | reverse complement strand
GGGAGGCCCGTCAAAGTAACTCCGAAATTTCGCGCTGATTTCATCAAAAATGATCTGACAGTGCGCTCCGTCACAAGAACTACGAGCGGGTGTTGGGCTATTCCTGATTCGGCAGCATGCGCATGCCGGCACCCAGCTCGACGCCCTCCATTGCCTCGCGGCCCTGAATCCGCCGTCCGTCGACCACGACTTTTCTGCGCATCCGAGAGAAATCGGCCGCCGTCAGGTCGCACCACTCGGGCGAGTCGTTGTGCACGAACCACACAACCGTTTGAGCGAGAGCGCTCTCGAGGTCTTTCGCAACCTCAGCCTCCGGGTCCGCGGGATGCAACGACGGTCGCCCGCTTTGACTGGGATGGTATAATGCCATCATAAGAGTTAAGTGCCATAATGGCATATCTATCCTCGATGGCCGAAGTCGTCTCGGTTGACAAAGCGGGCCGCATCGTGATCCCAAAGGCCGTGCGGGACGCGGCGGGCATCGACGAGCGGGCGAAGCTCCTCATCGCGGCCACGGAGAGAGGGCGCGTCGTGCTGCAGAAGCTCGACGTCGAGTCCCTCGTCGATCGGCTGGAAAAGGAACTCGCGGGGAAGGACCTCGACGCGATCGTTCGGAAGGTCCGGGAGGAGATCCGTGCCCGCATCCGAAAGGACTACCCGGACCTTCTTGCTTGACACGAACGTCTTCGTCGCCGCGATCCGGCACCCACGCCGACAGACGGACAGCCTCCGGCTCCTCCTTGACCTCTTGGAACGCGAGGACGTGGAACTCGTCGGCAACCCCTATTGGGTCGAGGAGATGCTCCGCTACGCGGAGGAGTTCCGCTCCGAGACCGCCACGTGGCTGATCAGCGCCCTGCTCAAGCGAACACGGGTCGTCGCGGTCGCAAGGAACTTCGTGAAGGTCTGCGCCGAGTACGTGACGACGCCCGACTTGGCGGATGTGATGCACGCCGCCACGTGCCTCCAGGAGCACGCCATCCTGATCTCGAACGATCGGCACTTCGACCGCATCCGCGACGCCGAGGAACGGGCCGACTTCGCCACCGCGCTGCCGT
>JBBSVS010000185.1:0-320 GCA_038046665.1 Thermoplasmatota archaeon | reverse complement strand
CGATGGCCTGCATGCCTTTGTCCCCCGGATGGGCCGCGACGCCGGCGTGCTCGAGGTGTGGAGCATCTCGGACGCGATCCGGACCCTGTAGTCGCTGCGGAGGAACGACCGCCCGGGGCCCTCGTCCTGACCGGAGTCCCAGCCGTAGACTCCCGGGCTTCCCGATTCCGTTTTCGCGTCACCGGAGGGAAACTATATTAACCTCTGTTAGCGTATGCTAACAGATGCTCGCATCGTCCGCCCCCGTGACGGAGGCGCTCCTCGGTTCGACCCTGAAGATCCGGACCCTGCGCGTCCTCCGTCGCTACCCGACGCGGGAG
>JBBSVS010000184.1:0-5792 GCA_038046665.1 Thermoplasmatota archaeon | reverse complement strand
CAGAGCCCGAGGCGGTCCGCGTCGTGGATTACGGTGACCGTGAGGCCTTCGTCCGTGGCCGTGGCGATCCCGATGTTGATATAGTGCTTGACCACGATCTCCTGGCGCTCGTCGTCCACGGACGCGTTGAGCGTCGGGTGTTCCTTGAGCGCGGCGACCGTGGCTTTGAGCATGAACGGGAGGAACGTGAGCCTGACGTTCTTCCGTTCCGCCTTCTCCTTGAGATGGTCCCTCAGGCCCACGACCTGGGTCATGTCCACCTCCTCCACGTAGGTGAAGTGAGCGGCGGTGGCCTTGGACTTGGCCATCTTTTCGTAGATGCGCTTCCGCAGCCCGTGGATGGGGACGCGCTCCTCCCGTCCGGCGGGGACTAGGGAGACCGCGGGCTTCACGGCCGTCGCGGGCGTCGACACGGGAGCCGCCTTCGCCGAGCGGACGTCGTCCTCGAGGATTCTCCCGCCCGGGCCGCCACCGCGGACCCTCGCGAGGTCCACGCCGAGCTCCTTCGCGATCCGACGGACCGCGGGGGCCGCGAGGATCTCTCCGATGGCCGCGGACGGAGGAGCGGGCGCCGCGGGCTTCGGAATCGCCGTGGCTGCGCTCGCCGCGGGAGCGGGAGGGGCTGTGGGCACGGTCTCACCGGCCTCCCCGAAGACGACCAGGACGGAGCCGACGTTCACGACTTCGCCCTCCTTCGCACGGAGCTGAAGAATCCTGCCCGTGACGGGCGAGGGGATCTGAACGGTGACCTTGTCCGTCATCACCTCGACGACGGGATCGTTCTCCTTGATCGCGTCGCCCTCCCTGACGAACCACTTGGTGATCTCGCCCTCGTGGACGCCCTCGCCGATGTCCGGGAGCTTGAATTCGCGGGCCATCAACTCGCCCTCGCGCGGCTGCGGGATGCCTAGACCCGCACTTGTTATAATGATTTGCACCTCGCGCCCCTCCGGAGCAACGGACGACGATGTGAGCCAACGATGGGAACGGTTTTATGGCCCCTGCTCCATGCCGTGGCGGGGAGGAGTGGGGTCGTGGAGGAGTGGCACAGACCGGTGGGCGTGATTTGTGCCGGGCGCTTCGGCGCCGAGGGCCTCCGGGACCTTGCTTCCGCGGGCCAACCGGCCCGGGCGGCAACGTTCTCCCGGTGAGCCTCGCCGGGCGTCCGTAGATTCCGCGCCTGCTCCTCCTTTCCCCGACCGACGTCCGTGACGCGAAAGGTGTTCCCGTGTCCCGTCCCCTCGGCATCACCGTGCTCGGCGCCCTCGTCCTGATCGCATCGCTGATCGTGGGCCTCATCGGCATCGCCGGCATCTTCGTGGGCCTCGCGGGTTTCCTGCCGGGGGTGGGGTTCAACAGCACGGCCCTCCTGTTGGGCGGCCTCCTGTACATCGTCCTCGGCACGGTCCTGGGGATCTCGGGATTCGGCCTGCTCTCCCTTCGCCCGTGGGCCTGGTGGCTCGCCCTCCTCACGACGCTCTTCGCCGTCGTCTACACGATGTACCAGGTGCTCCAGAAGCCCGACGATCTTCGCCCGGGGACGCTGATCACGCTCGTCGTCGGCGCGGCGATCTTCGCGTACCTGCTGACCGTGTACCGCTCCTTCCACCGCCCGAAGCCGGTCGCGTGATTCGCATGCGCGGAGGACACTTCCGCCAAGGAATCGTACCGGGGGCACATGGTCGGGCCGATTGAATCGACGATCGAAGGGGGCGCGGTCGAGGGAGACCGACGGAAGCTCATGACTCTGGCCTCCCTGTCCCTGGCCACCGTCGGGCTCGCGCTCGGTCTTCTCTTCCTGATCGACCCAGATCGCTACCGTCTCCTCCTGTGGGCCGCCATCGTATCCGAAGGGACCGCGATGTTTTTCCTGGCCCGTGCTCGACGGCGTGCGGCGGCCTTCAGAAGGCCATGACCTTGTCGATCGCCGCGAGGACGCGGTCCGCGTTGGGCAGGTAGACGTCCTCGAGGGCGTAGGGGAACGGGGTGTCGAACCCCGTCACCCGCACGATGGGCCCGCGGAGGTACTCGATTGCCTTCTCCGCGAGGAGCGCGCTGATCTCCGCGCCGTAGCCGGCCGTCCGGGGGGCCTCGTAGACGATGACCGCGCGCCCCGTCTTCCTGACGCTGGCGAGGACCGCCTCCAGGTCCAGGGGCACGAGGGTCCGCAGGTCGACGACCTCCGCCTCGACGCCCTTCTCCGCGGCCTTCTGGGCGGCCTCCAGGCACACGTGGGCCATGTAGCCGTAGGCGAAGAGGGACACGTCCTTCCCCGGACGGCGCACGAGGGCCTTGCCCCGGGGCACCGTGAGCTCGCCCTCCGGCACCTCCTCGCGGAACGCGCGGTACAGCTTCTTCGGCTCGAGGAACAGGACCGGGTCCGGGTCGCGGATGGAGGACGTGAGCAGGCCCTTCGCGTCGCTCGGCGACGAGGGCACGACCACCTTCAGGCCCGCGGTGTGGGCGAAGTACGCCTCCCCGGACTGGGAGTGGTAGTGGCCGCCGCGGATGCCGCCGCCGAAGGGCGTGCGGATCGTCATGGGAACGCTGTACTGCCCGCCCGATCGATAGCGCATCTTCGCGGCCTCGGAGACGATCTGGTCGAAGGCGGGGTAGATGAAGTCCTGGAACTGGATCTCCGGCACGGGCCGCAGGCCGTAGAGGGCCATGCCAATCGCGCTCCCGATGATGCCCGCCTCGGCGAGGGGCGTGTCGAACACGCGGTCGGGGAACTCGTCGATCAGGCCCTCCGTGCACCGGAAGACGCCGCCGTTGCGGCCGACGTCCTCCCCGAGGATGACGACTCGCTCGTCCCGGCGCATCTCCTCCCGGAGGGCGTTGTTGATCGCCTGCACCATGGTCATCTGGGGCATGCTGGCTCACGACTCCGTCGCGTAGTATTCGGCGTAAGGGTCCCCGCTCGGTGCGTGCCCGGGGAGACGGCCCTGCAAGTCCGGATCGTCCTTCAAGCTTCGCAGGTCCGGGTCCTCGTCCAGGCGCTCCAGGTAGTCGCCCTGGAGCTCGACCGCCTTGACGAAGTGTTCGATGGCCCGCGTCTTGTCGCCCATGCGCGCGGCGATGCGTGCGACGTTGAAGTGGCTCGAGGCCCGCCCGGGCTCCAGCTCGATCGCCTTGCCGTAGGCCTCGAGGGCGCCTGCGAGGTCGCCCGCGTTGAGCAGGTCGAAGCCGAGGCTGTTCCAGCCCTGGGGATTCTTCGGGCTCGAGTCGCACAGGATTCGGTCCACGCGCGCGGCCTCCTCGTACTTGCCCTCCGCTCCGAGGCACGCGGCGAGGAGGACGGCCGCCTCGGGGTCCGGGTCCCTCCGTTGGCAGAGGGGCCGCAGGAGGGAGATCGCCTCGTTCGTGCGTCCCTGTTTGAAAAGCCCATGGGCCCGTGCGACCGCGGAGCCGCCGGAGACGGGCGGTGCGACGGGTGCGGCGGTCCCCTTCTTCGGCATGGCCTCACTTCCTCAAAGTCGCGCGCAGGTCGGCGAGTTCTTCCTGGAGATTCCAGGGCATGTCCTCGTAGACGTCGGTGAAGAGCCACTCCACGGGGGGCGGCGGCGCTTTCTCCGCCTCGGCCACCGCCGCGGTGATCGCGTCCCCAATCTCCTGCTCGAGGGCCGCCTCCCTCCCGTCGTCCCAGCCGTCGGCCTTCTCCAGGTACTTGCGGAACTTGAGGAGCGGGTCTCTCGCGCGCCACGTCGCGACCTCCTTCTCGTCTCTGTACCGGGAGGGATCGTCGCTCGAGGAGTGCGGGCCCATCCGGTACGTCACGGCCTCCACAAGGGTGGGGCCTTCGCCCGCGCGGGCGGATTCCGCCGCATCGAGGGTCGCGCGGTACACCGCGAGGGCGTCCATGCCGTCCACGCGCACGCCCGAGAAACCGTAGGCCTGGGCCTTCTCCGCCAGGGTGGCCGTAGCCGTCTGGTGGGACACGGGCACGGAGATGGCCCACTGGTTGTTGTTGCAGAGGAAGACGCAGGGCACGCGGTACACG
This sequence comes from Thermoplasmatota archaeon, assembly GCA_038046665.1. Taxonomy (GTDB): domain Archaea; phylum Thermoplasmatota; class Thermoplasmata; order RBG-16-68-12; family RBG-16-68-12; genus RBG-16-68-12. Next base: position 1,792 of record JBBSVS010000184.1, on the reverse strand, counting down.
CCTGCGAAGTTCATCGCCACGTGGAAGTCCGACGTGCTCGTGGCCCCGTCGCCGAAGTACACGAGGACCGCGGTCCGGGCCTTGCGGAGCTTCATGCCCCACGCGATACCGACAGCGTGGGGGAGCTGCGTGCCCACAGGGGAGGAGATGGAGAGGTAGTTCCCCTTGCGGTAGGCGTAGTGGCAGGGCATCTGGCGGCCCTTCACCGGGTCGGCCGAGTTGCCGATGAGCTGGCTGATGAGATCCTTGAGCGGCATGCCGCGGATCAGCGCGGCCCCGGGCTCGCGGTACTGGGGGACGATCCAGTCGTCCGCGTGCATCGCTATCGCCGCGCCCATGATCGCCGCCTCCTGGCCGATCGAGGGACCGTAGAAGCCGATGCGGCCCTGGCGCTGCAGGGCGAGCATGCGGTTGTCCAAGATGCGTTCAAGCATCATCCCGCGATACAGGCGGAGCGCGTCGTCCTCGGAGAGGGAGGGGTCCGCCTGCGGGTCCGTCGAACCGTCATCGCGGATCACGCGCAGGGCTTCGCCCATGGAACCCTCGCTCCACCGGGGGATGCGTCGCGAAAGCATCTCCCGAGGCGCACTTAAGCCTGTCGCCGGACGTCGTCTTTTTATCGCGCGGGCACGTTCCGCAGGGCGTGCCGTCGGGAGACCGCATTCGCTTGTCGGGATATCTCGCGGTTTCCGTGGCCGCCGTGCTGTTCGGGATGTGGGCCACCGTCGCGAAGCTCGTGCTCAATGAGGCCAACGCGCTCACGATCGTCCTGTACACGCAGCTGATCCCCGGGCTGATCTTCCTCCCGTGGCTCGTGAAGTATCGCTTCCCGCGAAGGGATCTGAAGTTCCTCCTGGCCATCACGTTCGTGGCCACGGTCGTCGCGCCCATCGTGTACTTCTTCGGCCTCACCAAGACAACGTCCGCCAACGCGGCCCTGCTCTCCGACACGGAGAGCCTGTTCACGATCGCCTTCGCGTTCGTCTTCCTCGGAGAGCGTCTCCGGCCCCGCGGCTACCTAGCCATCGTGGGCATCGCGGTCGGCGCGTTCCTCGTGGCCACGCAGCTGGACTTCACGAGCGTCGCGTTCCTCGCGTATCTGGAGGGCAACCTTCTCCTGATTGCGGCCGCGTGCTTCTGGGGGATGAACAACAACGGCATCACGGTCCTGAGTCGCCGCAACCCCCGCAGCCTGCCGATGATCTCCCTGCAACTCCTCATCGGGGCCTTCATCATGGTCCCCATCAACGTCGTCATGGGCGCGCCCTTCCTCGTGTCGCCGATCGCCGCGGCAGGGATTGTTTTCCTCGGCCTCACGGGCGTCGGCACCTTCACCGTGCTGTTCTACTTCGCCTTCCGCACGATCGGCGCGATGCGGACGGGGGCGGTCCTTTCGACGTCCGCCCTCTGGGGCGTCCTCATCGCCCTCCTCGTCTTCCCTGAGCAGGGACTCGGGGTCTGGCAAATCGTCGGTGGCGCCCTCCTGGTCGGGGCAACCGTGGCCCTGTACGTCTTCGGTGAAGGCAAGGGCCGCCCGAAAGCCGCTCCCGCCGTCGGCGAAACCTTGAAACCCGCAGGCTCGAATGGTCCACGGTCGCCGTGACCGCTCCTTCCGGAGGAACCTCGTTCTCGTCCCTTGTGGACCTCGCACGCGCGCTCGAGGCCACGCCGAAGCGCCTCGAGAAACGCGCCCTCCTCGCCCGATTCCTTCGGGCGTTGAGGAGGGAGGAGGTCGCGCCGGCCGTCCGCCTAATCATCGGCAGGATCTTCGCGTAAGCGGACGAGCGCGCGC
>JBBSVS010000183.1:0-3433 GCA_038046665.1 Thermoplasmatota archaeon | reverse complement strand
TGGATTTTGTCGACATCGAACGGCAGCAAAGGGATTCACTACTCTTTGTGATGATTTTCATCTATATGAATGTTCCTTCACGATCCGCGAAAGTGGCGGGCGTCGGCGGGGACGGATACCGGCGCCTAGGTAGGGCGCAGGTCGGGGGTTCAATTCCCCCCTGCGGCTCCATGGGGTTCTTTGCCTTCTTCAGAATCCTCACTACGCTTGAATTGCTGTCGACGCCGCGTCGCTTCCCCGCCGTCGCAGCGCTTACCGCTCTTTCCTCGCGTGCCCGAAAAACCTATCATATACGTCCCCCATCCGGGCCGCAATGCGCCCGGGGTGTAGGGGAGGCGTAGCCATAGCGTGGCCGTGCCTTCTCCAATCCATGATTGGACCGGGGGACCATTCGCCCCTGGGGGTAACCGCCTCGGGCTCTCGGGGTACCACTGGGTCGATCGCACGTTGAGCCGAACACCCGGCCCTAGTGGGCAATCAAAGCGAGTCACGACAGAAGAGAGCGCGGGAGGAGTGGCAAGTGGTCATGGAGGCAGTGGACGGATTGCGGAGCAGGACCGGCGAGGAAGAGATCCGCAGCTGGCGGGAGGTCCCGCTCTGGAGCGACGTGCCCGAGGAGAAGTGGAACGACTGGCGGTGGCAGGCCGGCCATGCGATCAGGTCCTTGGAGGAGCTTCGGCAGGTCATCACGCCAACCGAGGAAGAGGAGCGAGGCGTCCTGGAGTGCGCAAAATTCTTCCGGTTCGCGGTCCCACCCTACTACGCGAGCCTCATGGACCCCCATGACCCGAACTGCCCCGTTCGGCTCCAGGCGGTGCCCCGGGTTTCGGAGACGATCATCTCCCGGAACGACATCCACGATCCCCTCGGAGAGGACGCCGATTCACCGGCCCCGGGTCTCACCCACCGTTACCCGGACCGAGTCCTCCTCCTGATCACGGACTACTGCGGGATGTACTGCCGCTTCTGCACCCGTCGGCGATTCGTGGCCCACGACCATGGCATTCAGTCCCTCCGGGCGTTGGAGCCCGCCTTCCAGTATCTCGAGAAGGCGAAGGAAGTCCGGGACGTCCTGATCAGCGGTGGCGATCCGCTAATGACCAAGGACGTGTACCTTGACGGGGTCCTGAAGCGCCTTCGCGAGATCGACCACATCGAAATCGTGCGCATCGGTTCGAAGGTGCCCTGCACGACGCCGATGCGGATCACGCCCTCCCTGTGCGCGGTCCTGAAGAAGTACCACCCCCTCTGGCTCAACACCCACTTCAACCATCCGAAGGAGATCACGCCGGAGGCGTCGAAGGCGCTCGCGATGCTCGCGGACGCGGGAATCCCCCTCGGATGTCAGACCGTCCTCCTGAGGGGCGTCAACGACTGTCCGACGGTCATGAAGCGCCTCATGCACAAGCTCGTGCTGAACCGCGTCCGGCCGTACTACATCTACCAGTGCGACCTGAGCGAGGGCATCGAGCACTTTCGCACGCGCGTCTCCAAGGGAATCGAGATCATGGAACACCTGCGTGGCCACACCTCCGGATACGCAGTACCGACGTTCGTCGTCGACGCCCCCGGAGGGGGCGGGAAGATCCCTGTCGCCCCCAACTACGTGATCAGTGCGAGCGACAAGAAGGTCGTCCTGCGGAACTTCGAAGGCGGGATTTTCTCGTACCCCGAGTCCGATGTCCCCCCGAGTCCTTGCCCGGACAATTGCGTCCATTGTCAGGAGGATGCCCGGACGAGCAAGGAAGGCGTGGCCGGCATCCTGGGGAACCGGAGGGCGACGATCGTCCCCGCAGACACTCTGCGTGAGAAGCGGCGAAGGGAGCGACCGCACGCGCTCGCCACTCCCTTAGAGGTTCTCACCGACTCATCCTGAGTGCGTCCTGCCGATTGCGGGACTTCCGCGGGACTTCGGACGCTACGACGCGGCCCCTACCGTTCGTCGCGCCTTGCGGACGTCGCCCTAGTCACGAGGCGGACGACTCGGATCTTGAGGCCGAGCATGCACTTCTCGCACCACCAGTGTTCCTCGCTCCGCATGTCATCCGTGCCGATGTAGGAGGTCAGCGCCGCATCGCCGCCGCATTCCGGACAACGTCCGTCCCACTCGTTCGGCTCAGGCCCAATGTCCACGCCCGGCTCTAGGGGTTGTCTTTCCCCTCTCAACGATGGTTTTGGACGCATTGCGCTTCCCGGGACGTCTTCCGGGGATCCCATAGTCCTTCCCTCGCCGTTATCAAAAGCGAGAACGAGGGACAGGCTGCGCCTCCGAGACTTGAACAGTGAGCTCGCATCCTGCATGCTGACTCGAGTCCCTAGCGGGGTTGCATCGCCCGCGGCGTGTACAGGCTCGCTGGAATCAGTTCGGAAGGCTCGTCGGCGGCTGGATCCGACTTCGCCAGCCTGCTACCGGACGATCTCCTCGACCTCTCGGAACCAGGGCTTCGCGGTTGGCCGCAGGTACCGGGTTGAATTCGTCAGGCCGATAGGAGCTGCTTCTCGCCTTCCTTGACCACGCGAGTCAGTTCTTTCTCGACGTCCCTGTCGAGCGGCGTGGGTGCGTGATCTTTGAGGATCTTCCGTACAACGTCCCGGGCCGTTTCCTGGAGCGATCGGATGCCTTCCATCTTCGCACGATCCATCGTCCGTTTGTCGTAGAGCGGCGAGTTTCGCACTTCGCCCAATCGTAGGAACTTCATCGTGTGCTTCTGCGCGAGGAAGTTGCCCATCGGCCCGACCTTGTCGATGATGTCGAGCGCGAGCCTTTCCTCGTCGACCTCCAGACCCCGGATCGCGCGGAACACGTCGGCGTAGATCTCGTTGTCGATGACGAGCATCTCGAGGCTCGCGGCGTTCTCCCACGCCCCGCCCATGCCCGACAGGTTGTCCGCGCCGGCCATGCCGGGGAGGAGCGCGCTCATCATCCGCTCCAAGCCAATCTGCAGATCCCACGCGTTCGCGTCCGTCGTCACGCCATAGACGTCGGCGGCCATGTGGTAGCGGTGAGCGATCTGCACGGTGGCCGCGGAGGCGAGACCCATCTCCGGGAGGCCCCAGACGTTCTTGCCCGATCGCAGGTCGAGGATGCTCAGTCGGCCCGAGTACTCCATCGGGAGCCTCGTGGTCACGGTCTGGATGAGCATGGCCCCTGCGAGCAGCTCTGCGTTCTGCTGCGCGAGTCCCCCGGAGAGGGTGATCGGAGCCGTCCCCCCAGAGATCGGACAGGGGAGGACGTCCACCGGGATGCCTGCTTGCGCGCCGCGAAGCATCACGTCGCAGACGCGCGAATCGTACGTGAGCGGGCTGCTCGGTGAGCCGTAGACGGAGAACAGGGGCCTCTTCCGGAGCTCCTCGGGTCCCCCGGCCACGCACGCCCACATTCTCAGGAGGATGTCCATCTCCTCCGTCCTCAGCGCGTAGCCCGAGACGGACT
>JBBSVS010000182.1:0-2056 GCA_038046665.1 Thermoplasmatota archaeon | reverse complement strand
GGGCCCTCGACGCGGAGGGCATCCACGACTACCACATCGTGCCCATCCCCGACACCCACGTGCACAGCGTCTGGGTGAGCCACGTCAAGTCCCAGGTGCCCGCCTTCGACGTGATCTACACGAACTCCGAGCTGGTCGTCCGCTTGTTCCGGGAGCACGGCCTGAAGGTTCTCTCCCCGCCCCTGGTGGAGCGGGAGCACTACTCCGGGACGGATGTGCGCCAGCGGATTCTGAAGGACGGGGACTGGGAGTCCCTCGTGCCCGCGGTCGTGGCCGCCTACATCAAGGACATCGACGGCGTCAAGCGGATTCGGGAGACGTACAAGTACTCCACACCCTACGGAACCCGGGAAAATAACCACGAGTCGGAGTGAAAACAAAAACCCGTCTGTCCGCGGAGGACCGCGGCGGGCGGGCATATGCAGGCATCCCCCCCAAACGAGGATTGGGATCCCCTGGATTCCTGCAAGGGGCCCTATGTACGAGTTTCTTATATTCATAAGTTACCAGTTTGTTACCAGCCGTGCAGTCCCCCGGGAGGACGGGGCGGGCGCAGCCGCCCCTACCATTCGATGGCGTACCCGCAGTAGGGGTCCCCTTTGAGCATGCAGGCGACCTTCCGCACCGTGCCCTTGTGGCCGGTGAGGGCGAGGGTTCCCTCGTAGGTGCCCCACCAGCCCGCGCAGCGGGCCGGGCTGTTCACCCAGTCGTAGTTCTTCAGGAGGGCCCGCCGACCGTGGATCTCGACCTCGAGGCGACCGTGGTTGAATTCCCGCGTGTAACCCGCGGCCCCCATCTCGATGAGGAGGGAGAGGGGCAGCATCCGGGCCACGATGCGCCGGATCGAGGAGAAGTTCCCCGCTTCCTCCCGGAAGAGCTGACGGATCGTCGTGTAGCTGCCGTCCCCGAAGAGGGACTCGATCGTCTCCAGGACGCGGACGACCGTCCGGAGGGAATACCAGCCCTCGGGATCGATGCGCGCGGGGTCAATACCGAACTGGCGGAAGAGCCCGTCCGCGGCCTGCTTCCCGTGGTGCACCGTGACCCAGTGGTAGTAGTTCTTGAAGTGCGTCCCCCGCACCATGGGGGCAACGACCCGGTCCCCGCGCAGGCTGCGGATCTCCTCGAAAACGAGTCGGCCCAGGTCCGACGGGCTGTAGAGCCGACCCCGCCGTTCCCCGGTCAGGCTGGCGACGAGCCCCGCCTTTTGCAGCTCCGAGAGGGCGCGGCTCACGTGGGGCAGGCGCATCTCCGTCTCCTTGGCGACCTGGGCGGGCGTCTTCGGACCGGGAACCAGGGCGGTGAGGACCTTCTCGCGCTGGCGGCTCGACAAGACGTAGGACAGCTTGTCGATGATCTTCGGGTCGGGGGGTCCCAGGGTGACCATCGTGGGCCTGTCGGACCGCGACGATGGAACAACGGGCGTAAAAACCCTTTCCCTCAGACGCACTGTCAGATCATTTTGATGAGATCAGCGCGAAACCTCGGAGTTACTTTCACCGACCTCCCCGGTCAGGCTTGACGTGCGGAGGACGCCTCTCCTGAGGCGTGCGCGCCCACAAGGCCCTCGTGTTCCACGTCGAGTGGAAGGACGCCCGTCTGGAATGGTTGTTGAAGGAGTTCCGACTCATCGTGAACAGGTCCATCCGCGTGGCCCTCCGGGGGGATCTCCGTTCCCGGGTGCGCCTCGCCCGGGCCGCGTACACGGACTTGAGCCGGGACCACGCGGTCTACAAGCAGTACATCCCGTCGGCCTTCGAGGTCGCCCTGGGCTGTCTGAAGGCCCGTCGACGACGCGTGCGCAAGGGGAAGGCCGCCTCCCAGCCTTACATGAGGCGCCTCATGCTGAAGGCGGAGAACCAGTCCTATCGACTGGACCGGGGGACGGGACGCCTCCGGATCCTGATCCGCGCCCGGGAGCACGTGGCCCTCGACCTTCCGTTGTCCGAATGGCATCGGTCCGTTCTCGCGGACCCCTCGTGGGGACTCGGCTCCCTGACCGTCGTCCCGGGCAAAGTGATCGTCGTCGTGCGCAAGGAGGCCCCGAAGGCGTACG
>JBBSVS010000181.1:0-2375 GCA_038046665.1 Thermoplasmatota archaeon | reverse complement strand
CGAGGGCGAGGCCCGCGGAGGGCTTGAGGGGCGCCCCGCAGGAAGTGCACTTGAGGTTCATCGGCATCGGCGGCGCGGCCATCTGCTGGACCGGCGCGTTCGGGTTGTAGGGCTGGCCCACGGGCGGACCCATGGGTGCGCCGGGCATACCAGGCGCCTGGGGCGGGTAGCCCGGGGCCGCCGGGGCGGGGGCCTGCGGGATCACGCCTTGCTGGGCGCCGCAGAAGTTGCAGAACACGGATCCGTCGGGGAGCTGTCGGCCGCACTTGTTGCAGAACAGGGGGAAGCTTCCTGTGTGGACCGCGGATGGCGCCACGGACCTACTTAAGAATTCCGGACCTAGTGTCATTCCTGCGAGCCTCCAGTGCGAGGACGGCGCAAGCCATCTGTCTACGCGACGTCGCGGTCCCCACCTTGCGCCGCGTTACCCTGGCTCGCGTCTTGGCGCGCGAGTCACGGACACCTGATAACCGCCGCGAAACGTTAAAAGGCGACGCCGGACTCTCGCGGCCCTCCTCATGCCTTCTCTGTTCCTCGGTCTGACGGAATGGATCGTGGCGGTCGTCAACGCGATCGGCTATCCGGGGATATTCGGCCTCATGATCCTCGAGGGAATCCTCACCCCGATTCCGAGCGAGTTCATCATGCCCTTCGCGGGATACCTCGCGAGCCAGGGCCGGTTCGATGTCGTCCTCGTGATCGCCGTCGGCACGGCGGGCGCGGCGATCGGGAACGTGGTGGCCTACCAGATCGGCTCGAAGGTCGGAAGGCCCCTGGTCTCTCGGTACGGCCGCTTTATCGGCCTAGGAGAGGACGACCTCCGATGGGCGGAGTCCTGGTTCTCCCGGTACGGGAATCTCGGTGTCCTCCTCGGCCACGCGATCCCGGGGATCCGGTCGATCATCTCGTTCCCGGCCGGGATCGGTCGGATGGACCTGCGCCGGTTCGTCGCGTTCTCGACGATTGGCGCAGCGATCTGGAACACGGTCCTCGTCGTGGCCGGGTACTACCTCCTCGAGCGATGGACGGTCTTCGCGGAGACGACGGAGAACGTCGACCTGTACGTTGTCGCCCTGGCGGTCGTCGTCCTCAGCGGCTACGTGTACTGGCGGAAGGCTCGCCTCCGCGCCGCAGGAAGTCGGGCGGGCTAGACGGTCGATCCGCGCGCCTCGCTAATTCTGGCGTCGCGTGATTGAAGTACCCGCGCATTCGTGGGACGCGCCGTGCCTCCTGCGGCCGCCGCGAAGCTCATGCGGTTCGACGCGACCGTGTACTTCGAGATGGGCGGGTTCGCGCTGTTCTTCGGGCCCTTCTTTCTCGTCTTCCTATGGGACATCCCGCTCTTCATCTACCTGTGCGGCCCCATCACGGTGATCCCGGGGACGATCGCGATCGCCCTCGGCATCCTTACGTGGAGGCGCGAGCAGGCGGCCATCGAGTTCGCGACGTGCTGAAATCCCAGCGGCGAATCAAGATGGACGTCATGGCGCAGCGCATCGGAAAGTCACGGTTCGAGACGGAGAAGCTCCTGGGTGAGGCGCTCGAGAAGGACCTCGTGAAGGGCGTGATCGACCACTTCGCCGATGAGTTCGTCTTGCACGAGGACACGCCGAGTCCCCAGGTCTTTGTCAGTCGATGCCCATGGTGCGGCAGGGACGTGAACCGCTAGGCGTTCCCCGAGGACGTGTGAACCTGCTCCTATCGTGAGCGATCCGTGACGACACCCGTCGCGGCAGCGGAGGATGCCCCCCACGGGGTTCGACGCAGGCGGATTTTCGTACGTGAGTCGAGCGGTCCGGCACGAGCTCACCCGCATTCCAGGAGTTCCTGTTTGTCGCGGTCGCCACCCTTAAATATCACATGCAGGTTAGGACGCCCCTCTCCATAGGAGCTGAACCTTGGCACGGGGATTGTTCGCCGCACGCAAGCTGAAGGACGAGCGCCAGACGAGGCGCTGGTCCGACCGGTACTACAAGAGGCGCACCCAGCACCTCAAGGAGAAGTCCGACCCGCTCGAGGGCTCGCCCCAGGCGAAGGGCATCGTCCTGGAGAAGGTGGCCATCGAGGCGAAGCAGCCGAACTCCGCGCTGCGCAAGTGCGTGAAGGTCCAGCTCATCAAGAACGGACGGCAGATCACGGCCTTCGCCGTTGGGGAAGGCGCGATCAACTTCATCGACGAGCACGACGAGGTCCTCGTCGAAGGCATCGGGGGCCGCATGGGCCGATCCTACGGGGACATCCCGGGCGTGCGGTACAAGGTCATCCAGGTCAACGGCGTCTCCCTGGACGAACTCGTCCGCGGCCGCAAAGAGAAGCCGGTGAGGTGAGCCCGTGGAAGAACCGAAGCCTGAGACCCCGGACGCCCCCGAGCCCGC
>JBBSVS010000180.1:0-1431 GCA_038046665.1 Thermoplasmatota archaeon | reverse complement strand
GACAGGCACGGGGGCCGCCTACGTATTGGGGATCGTCAACACGCTGTTCCCGGAGGCGGGCTTCGGCGGACCCGAAGTGGCCTTTTTCGAGACCGCGGCCCTCCTGATCGCGTTCCTAGTGACCGGGCGCTACCTCGAGGCGCTGACGAAGGGCCGGACCTCGGAAGCCATCCGCAAGCTGATGGGCCTCAAGGCGAAGACGGCACGCATCGTCCGAGATGGCCAGGAGGTCGAGATTCCCGTTGACGACGTGGTCGTCGGCGACCTCGTCGTCGTTCGACCGGGCGAGAAGATGCCCGTTGACGGAATCGTGCGGGAAGGGTATTCGGCCGTGGACGAATCGATGATCACCGGCGAGTCGATCCCCGCCGAAAAGGAGACCGGCGACGAGGTCATCGGTGCGACGATCAACAAGACGGGCCTGCTCAGGTTCGAGGCGACAAAGGTCGGAAAGGAAACCGCCTTGGCCCAGATCGTCAAGCTGATCGAGGACGCTCAGGCCGCGAAACCGAAGATCCAGCGTCTCGCGGACAAGGTCGCCGGCCGGTTCATCCTCGCGGTCCACGTCCTGGCCCTCTTCACGTTCCTCTTCTGGTTCTTCGTCGGCTACGACCAGTATTTCCGCGGTGGGACCTTCCTTCTTTCCTCCGTGAGCCTCTTCAGCATCTCCCCCGGCGTCTTCTCGGTGCTCCTCGCAATCACCGTCCTCGTCATCTCGTGCCCGTGCGCGGTGGGCCTCGCGACGCCCAGCGCGATCATGGCGGGGACGGGCAAGGGCGCCGAATACGGCGTCCTCATCAAAGGCGGCGACGCCCTCGAGCGGGCCCACAAGGTCAACACGATCGTGCTGGACAAGACGGGGACCCTCACACGGGGCGAACCATCCCTGACCGATGTGGTCGCATCCGACAGCATCGGGGACCGAGAAGCCATCCGCCTCGCGGCCATCGCGGAGCGTGGCTCCGAGCACCCGCTCGGGGAGGCGATCGTGCGCGGAGCGGAGTCCCAAGGGATTCGCTTGGAAGACGCGGACCGCTTTGTCGCGATTCCCGGACACGGCATCGCCGCGGAATATCGTGGCAAAGCGGTCCTGCTGGGCAACCGCAAGCTCATGAAGGATCGCGGAGTTCAGAACGTCGAGAAGTTCCTTTCCCACATGGAGCGATTCGAGGCCGAAGGGAAAACGGCCATGCTCCTTGCTGTGGACGGCGTCGCGGCGGGCGTCATTGCGGTCGCCGATACCCTCAAGGAACATTCGGCGGAGGCCGTGGCGCGCCTGAAGAAGATGGGCCTCGAAGTCGTCATGCTCACGGGGGACAACCGGAGGACCGCGGAAGCCATCGCTCGCAAGGTCGGGATCGACAGGGCTCTTGCGGAGGTCCTGCCCGAGGACAAGGCGAACGAAATCAAGCGGCTCCAGTCCCAAGGTCG
>JBBSVS010000179.1:0-8865 GCA_038046665.1 Thermoplasmatota archaeon | reverse complement strand
GAGATTCACTCTCGTGACCCGATGTGCTTCCGGCACCTCCGGGATCTCACGCGGCGTCAGCACATAGTCGCCGGACTTGAGTTCGGCCGCCGCAACGGGATGGATTCCACGCTGGGGTGAAAACGAGAAGAGGCTGTGGTTTGCCGTCACGCGGACGGAACCTCCATGGTCGAGGCCGATGCGAACGATAGGATGGGCCGTGCGGTGACGGATGACGTGGGTGACGGGCATCCACCGCACTTTCCCACTCTTCTTCGAGAAGCAGGGTGCCAGAATCCCCTCGGGAAGCGGCAATGCTCCCTCCTCCCCGTCCTCGAAGAAGCGCTCCGCGAGTCGCTCCACAGGAGTGATTTCGAAGCGTCCGTTGCGGAGGATGCAGACGGGCTCCTCGGGGTGCAGGCTCTGTCTCCGCGAGTGGAAGCGGGAGCCGTAGAGCAGGCGGCCGAAGACATTCGGCACCTCCCGCTTCACGATGCCCGGCCCGTTGTCCTCGATGATCGCGACGAACTCGTCCTTGTCCAGCTTCTTGATTTCCACATAGAGGTCAGGCAGTATGTCCGCATCGGCGGTCGCGTCGAGGGAATTGTCCGTTCCCTCTTTCACGACCGTCACGAGGGCCTTCGTCGGCGAGTCGTACCCGAGGATCTGCTTGTTCCGCTCGAAGAACTCGGAAACGCTGATCTCCCGCTGCTTCTTGGCCAGCTCTTCGGCTATCGAAATGGAGGCCATAGGATCACATGAACGAGGCGCGAGTGCCTGCGGGCGTTCCCATCCCTTCTCTCGGCATATTTGGCCCACCGGCTTTAAGGTTTCGGGGTGCGGAACCCGATACCGCCTCCATGTCGGACAGGCTCATGAAGGTGAGTAGCGGAGATGGGTGAAAGTGGAAATCCGGTTGCGTTTCAGTCTTCGAAGACGGCCCCGCACTTCGGGCACTTCTCGTCCGTCTCCTCGACGTCGGCCCCGCAGTTCGTGCAGGTGAAGGCGGTGACCTTGGACGCCTTCCCGCGCGGCGCGGACTTCGGCTTGGGCTTCTCCTCTTCGTCCTCGTCCTTGCCCGCCTTGGCCTTCGCGTCGACCATCCTCGACCGCGTCTTGCGCATGCGCGCGGTATACCAGAACATGAAGACGATCACGTAGTAGAAGGAGAAGGGAATCACCATGTTCAGCGCGAAGAATTGCCCCCAGAGGGCGTAGTAGTTGAAGAAGCCCGCCGTGATGGGACCCAGGACACTGAAGGTGTAGGTGAAGTTCCCTTGCGTGTCGTTCGCCCAGAAGGAGAACTCGTAGATGCCCGGATCCAGGTGTTTCCGGAGGCTGAACCAGGTGCCGTTGCTCGTGTCGTTGACCCTGGCGGGGTCCCTTGGCATCGTGTAGTTGCGCGGGGGTCCCGCGAGGCCCTCGAGCGCGGTGAGGTTGAGGTACACGGTCACGTTCGTGAGGTTCGCCGGCACCGTCTTCAGACGCACGGTGAAGTTGAAGTCGGCCGGGGGCGTGGCGCTCGCAGGCGTGACCGTTCCGTTCCACAGCGTGAGCCTGGGCAAGTCCGTGGCGTCAGGCGGGAAGCCGCTCGTCAGGTCGAAGGCTGCGGGAGAGGTCGTGGCCTGGGTCTGGAACGCGGTCGCGAGGAGGATGGCGATGATCAAGACCGGGATCCCGTTCAGGGCGAAGTTCTTCACGCTCCGTTCCCCGTAGTAGTACGGGACGACGAAGACCGCCGCGGGCATGAGCAGGAGGCCGAGGCAGGCCGCGGCCTGGTTCGAGTAGATGAAGGGGAAGAGCTCCGCGACAATGATGCCCAGGACCACAAGGTAGAGGACTCGGAACCAGAGGGTCTTGCGGAACTTCCTGAACACGTTCAGGAGTTCCTGCACGTTGAACTTCAACGGGCGAATGGAAGCGGACGACTCGATAAATAGTTATGCCGCTGGCCACCGGGAGAGGCGGGTCGTTCTCCCTTCGAGTCCTAAGGACCTAAGATTCTTATAAGGGCGCCCGAATAGTGCGGCCTTCTCGCCATGACCGCGAAGACGCTCGTGATTGCCATCGGAGGCAACGCGATCCAGCCCGCCGGGGACGGCGGCACCGCAGAAAGCCAGCGGCGCAAGATCGAGGAGACCTGCGCGAAGCTCGCGGACCTCGTCCAGGCGGGCTACAGCTTCGTCCTCACGCACGGGAACGGACCTCAGGTGGGCAACATCCTCCTGCAGAACGAGGAAACGCGCCAGCTCGTCCCCGCGATGCCCCTCGACGTGTGCGGCGCGGAGAGCCAAGCCCAGATCGGCTACCTGCTCGCCCAGGCCCTCCGCAACGAGTTCGCCAAGCGGCGGATCGAGCGGGCCGTCGCGTGCCTCGTCACGCAGACCTTGGTCGACGCGAACGACCCGGCCTTCGCGAAGCCCACGAAGCCCATCGGGCCCTACTACACGCGCGAAGCCGACCTGATCGTCAAGCGCGCCAAGGGCTGGAAGCTCGTCAGCGACCCGCGCGGCGGGTGGCGCCGCGTCGTCCCGTCCCCGCAGCCGATCGACATCGTCGAGAAGGACACGATCCGCAAGCTCGTGGGCGACGGCGACGGCAGCGTGGTCATCTGTGCGGGAGGCGGCGGCATCCCCGTGGTCCGCAAGGAGGGGAAGCTCCTCGGCGTCGAGGCGGTCATCGACAAGGACCTCGCGGCCGCGGTCCTCGCGAAGGTGATCGGCTGGAAGACCCTCGTCATCGCGACGGACGTGGAGAAGGTCGCCCTGGACTACGGCAAGCCGTCCCAGAGGTTCCTCGACAAGATGACCCTCGCCGAGGCGAAGACCCACCTCGCGGAGGGCCAGTTCCCCGCGGGCAGCATGGGCCCCAAGGTCCTCGCGGCGATCCAGTTCCTGGAGTCGGGCGGCGAGCGCGCGGTGATCACGGACCTGGAGCACCTGACGTCCGCGGTGGACCACAAGGGCGGCACGCAGGTCACGAAAGGCTGAGCGCGGAAGCTTCTTGTCCCTTCATGCCGTTCCTGCGGCCGCGCGGGGGAGGTCCATGACACGCGGCGCGAAGGGCTGGTTCGAGACGTTCTTCGGACCCGATTACCTCACGCTGTACGTCCAGACGACCACACCGAAGGAAGTGGACAGCCTCGAGAAGATCTTGCACCTGCGCAAGGGCGCGCGGGTCCTCGACCTGGCCTGCGGCGCGGGGCGGCACACGATCGAGTTCGCGAAGCGCGGATACGACGCGGTGGGCTACGACCTGTCCGAGGCCCTCCTGAAGGAGGCGAGGAAGGGCGCCCGCACCGCGAAGGTCGACGCCTCCTTCGTCCACGGGGACATGCGCCGCCTTCGCTACGCGTCCGAGTTCGACGCGGTCATCAACATGTTCACCTCCTTCGGATATTTCGACACGGAGGGGGAGGACCGCAAGGTCCTTGCGGGCGTGGCGAAGGCCCTCAAGCCCCGCGGAAAATTCCTCATGGAGCGCTTCAACCGCGAGCTCCTGCCTCAGCAGCTGCCCGCCCAGGCCTGGTACGTCCGCGACCGGAACACGGTCGTGCTGACGGAGGAGTCCTTCGACCTGCTCAAGGGTCGTTTCGAGACGCGGCAGATCATCATCGACGGGAAGGGGACGCGGGAGTACAGCGGTTCCGTGCGCGCGTACACCCTCGCCGAACTGAAGGACCTGTGCGAGGGCCAGGGGCTCTTCCTGCATCGGGCCCTGGGCGGGCTCGACCTGAGCCCCTACACCGCGCGGAGCCTGCGCTTGGTCCTGTATGCCGTCAAGGGCCTGGAGGCCGAAGGCATCCGGACCGTGTGGTGATCCCTCGATCGGGATCCGTTAGGAATCTTTTTGCGTCTCGGCGGGCTCTCTCGGGCGTCCGATGGCCACAATCGAGGAGCAGATCAAGCAGATCGAGGACGAGATCCAGCGGACGCCCTACAACAAGGCCACGCAGCACCACATCGGGAAATTGAAGGCGAAGGTCGCGCGGCTCAAGTCGGAGCAGGAGCTGCGCCGCCTGAAGTCCGGCGGGGGCGGACCCACGTACGCGGTGAAGAAGGGCGGGAACGCCACCGCGGGCCTCGTCGGGTTCCCGAGCGTGGGCAAGTCCACCCTGCTGAACAAGGTCACGGACGCCACGAGCGAGGTCGCCGACTATGCCTTCACCACCCTCACGGTCATCCCGGGGATGCTCGAGTGGCGGGGCGCGAAGATCCAGATCCTCGACATGCCGGGAGTCATCCGCGGGGCGTCGAAAGGCCGCGGGCGTGGACGAGAGGTGCTCTCCGTGGCCCGGGGCTGCGACCTCCTCCTCCTCATGATCGACGTGTTCGAGACCCACGTGGACATCCTCGTGGACGAGCTGCGCCTCGCGGGGATCCGCCTGAACGAACGGCCGGCGGACGTCGTCCTGACGAAGGCGAACCGCGGCGGCCTCACCGTGAACCCCACGGTCAAGCTCACGAAGATGGACAAGGAGATGATCGCGGACATCTGCCGTGAGTGGGGCTATCTCAACGGCACGGTCGTCCTGCGCGAGGACGTCACCGAGGACCAGCTCATCGACGTGCTCGCGGGCAACCGCGTGTACATCCCCGCCCTCGTCCTCGTGAACAAGATCGACCTCGTGAGCTCGGAGTATATCGAGCAGCTGCGGCGCAAGTTCCCCGGCTGGAAGCTGATCCCCATCTCCGCGATCAAGGATCAGGGCCTCACGAAGCTCAAGGACCTGCTCTACGACACCCTGCGCTTCATGCGCGTGTACCTCAAGCCGCAGGGAAAGGAGGCGGACTTGGCGGAGCCCATGATCGTCAAGGGCGGCTCCACGGTCGGCGCGGTGTGCGACGGGATCCATCGGGAGTGGCGGCGCCGCTTCCGCTACGCGAACGTCTGGGGTCCGAGCGCCCAGTTCCCCGGGCAGAAGGTCGGCCTGGACCACGGGCTCAAGGATTCCGACATCCTGACCATCGTCCTCCGGAAGGGCTGAGGCCCTTCGAAGCGCCGCGCGGCAACGGTCAAGTATCGCGCCGCCCTTGGGGGCCTCGTGTGGGTCGCCGACGTGATGACGCGCGCGGTCATCACGCTCTCCGCGAAGATGACGTTGGAGCAGGCGGCCGAGCGGCTCGTGGAGAAGGGGATCAGCGGCGCGCCCGTGGTCGATGACCAGGGCCGCCTCGTCGGGATCCTGAGCGAGTCCGATCTGCTCCGCCAGCTGAAGAGGGTGGCCGAGGAGAGCGTGGGCAAGAGGTATCTCACGGAGTCCGTGCACTCCCTGGCCCTCCTCACGTTTCTGAGCGAGACGCACCCGGGCGCGGTGGACGAGGTCTATCGTAAACTCCGGGCCACCCCTGTGGCCGATGCGATGACGAAGAGGGTCGAGACCGTCAAGCCCACGGACACTCTGGAGACCGTGGCGGCGGTGATGATCCAGCATGACGTGAACCGCGTGCCCGTGGTCGAGGGGAACCGGGTCGTGGGGATCGTGACGCGCACGGACCTCGCCCGCGTCCTGGCCCAGGGCCGCAAGGACGTGCCGAGGCTGTGAGGGGTCGCCCATGCGGGCGTTCGTCACCGGGGGCACGGGGCTCATCGGCCGTCACCTGGTCGACGCCCTGCTGGCCCGGGGATGGGAGGTGTCCGTCCTCACGCGGGACCGCGCGCGGGCGCGTGGTCTGGAGGCCCGCGGCGTCCACGTCGTCGTGGGCGACGTGACCCATGCGACTTTCGGCCAGGAAATGTCCCACGCCGAGGTGGTGTTCCATGCGGCCGCCTGGTTTGAGCTCGGGGTGCGGGACGGTCGCAGGATGTTCGACATCAACGTGACCGGGACTGCGAATGTCCTCGCCTTGGCCCGCAAGGAGAACGTCCCACGGATCGTGGTCACAGGCACCGCCGGCGTCCTCGCCGCACCGAAGCCAGGTGTCCCCCTCACGGAGAGCGCGATGCCCACGGTGAGCCTCAAGGATCCCTACGCGGCGACGAAGCGGGAAGCCCACCGACTCGTCGTGAGCGAGATGCACTCCGGCCTGCCCGCGACCCTCGTCTGCCCGGCAGGCGTCTTCGGGCCGGGAGACACGGGGCAGTTCGGCCGCAGCCTCGCCCTCCTGGTGAAGGGCCGCCTGAACACGCTGCCCCGGGGTTTCGGCCGGAACACGTTCACGCACGCGGCCGATGTGGCGGAAGGCCATGTCCTTGCGGCGATGGCCGGAAAGGCGGGAGAGACGTATCTCCTCGGGGACCGCGTCCTCGCCCTGGACGAGTTCTATCGCCTCGCTGCCGCGGCCGCCGGCGTGGATCCGCCGAAGCGGCACGTGCCCATGGCCCTGGCCCGCGTCGCGGCACGTGCCTCGGAGACGAAGGCGTGGTTCACCGGGAAGACGCCGTTCCTCTCCCGCGGGTCGCTGGAGCTCTCCGCGGTCGACGTCATCGTCAATGCGACGAAGGCCCAAACGGAGTTGGGTTGGAGCCCCCTTCCCTTCGAGCAGCGCCTGCGCGAGACGATGGCCTGGTACGTGAAGACCTATCGGGATGGGGGCGCGCCCCTCCCGGTCAAGCCAGGCGGTGCATCCGCCTGAGGTCGTCCGCGAAGGGCGTCAGCGCGTCGGGAATCGCGACGCCCTTCAGCTCGACGTTCAGGCTCAGGCCCTTGTCCCGCTTCTGCTTCCAGACGTCCGAGTTGAAGGTCACCAGGGGCTGCGTCGCGTCGAGGCGCGCGGCCGGGATGCCGTCCCTGGGCATGGGGAAGAGCTCCTCATGGACGCTCCCGCCATAGACCTCCCGCCAGATCCGGTCCGTGGAGTAGGGCGCAATCGGCGCCAGAAGACGCAGGAGGTCTCGCAGGCAGGTGTGCAGGGTCCACATCGCGCCCGTGTCGCCCTCGTAGGCGCGGGCCTTGACCATCTCCACGTAGTGCGGCGCGAAGAGGTTCCAGAGGAAGTCGCGGATGCGGTTCGAGGGGAGGAAGAGGTTCAGTCCCTCGTAGGCCCCCCGGCACTCCTCCACGAGGCGGCTCAGCTCCGCGAGGATCCACTCGTCCGTGGGATGGAGCTTGCCCGCCTCCGGCACGTCGAAGGAGGAGATGAAGCGCGCGGCGTTCCAGAGCTTCGTGAGGAACTTGCCCGCGCCACCGATCTTCTGCTCGGAGATCCGGAAGTCATCCCCGGGGTTCGTTTCGCTGGCGACGAAGAAGCGGATGGCGTCCGCGCCGTGCTTCTCGATGAGCGGCCACGGGTCGATCACGTTGCCTAGGGTGCGGTGCATCGCCCGCCCGCGCGCGTCGAGGCCGAGCCCGTGGATGAAGACGGTCTCGAAGGGTTTCGAGGACTTGACGAGATAGGACTTCAGGGTCGTGTAGTAGAGCCATGTGCGGACGATCTCCCGGCCCTGCGGGCGAAGGGACAGGGGGAAGTTCGCCTCGGAGAACGTGGGGTCCGTGCGGTACCCGGTCACGAAGAGGTTCGAGACGCTGGAATCCATCCAGGTGTCGAAGACGCGGTCCTCCCCGACGAACTCCTTCCCGCCGCACTTCGGGCATTTCGCGAAGGGGGCGGGGTCCTTCCACGGGCGGTAGTATTTCCCCGGCGGCGGCGCCAGGGTCTCCCCGCACGTCTTGCAGAACCAGAGCGGGATCTCCGTGTGGTAGTACCGCCTGCGGGATATGGGCCAGTCGATCGTCAGGCTGTCGATCCAGTCCAGGAGGAGCTGGCGATGCCGCGACGGGCGGAACTCCATCTCGCCGGCCAGGCGCTTGAGCTGGTCGCGGAACTCCAGCTGCTTCAGGTACCAGGCGTCGGAGGAGATGAACTCGATTGGGGTCAAGGAGCGGGAGCACAGGGGCGTCTTGTGCTGGATGGGCTCGACCTTGTCGAGGAAGCCCTTCGCCTTCAACTCCTCGATCGCCTTGTCCCGGGCCGCCTCGATCTTGGAGCCCGCGAGCACGCCCGCGACCTCGGTCATTCGACCGCGCTCGTCGATTGCCTTCACGGGTTCGAGGCGCAGCTCGCGGAAGAGCTGCAGGTCCACGTTATCCCCATACGAGCAGACCATCGCGGCCCCGCTCCCGAACTCGGGCTTCGCCATCGGGTGGGCCACGATGGGGACCTCGTGCCCGTACAGCGGGACCTTCGCCTTTGCGCCTTGGAGCGTCTTGAACCGCTCGTCGTCCGGGTGCACGATGATCGCGCGGCACGCGGCCAGGAGTTCCGGCCGCGTCGTCGCGATGGGGATGTGCCCGCCCTTCGCGAGCGGGAACTTCATCCGGACGAGCTTGGAGGCGCGGTCCTCGTACTCGATGTCCGCCTCGGCGAGGGGCGTCTCGCACACCGGGCACCAGAAGGTCGGACGCTCGCCGCGGTAGAAGAGGCCGCGCGGCCAGAGTTCCAGGAAGACCGCCTGGCTGAAGGCGCGGTACTCGTCGGAATCCGTATGGTAGATGTGGTCGAAGTCCACGGACAGGCCGACCCGCTTCGCCAGGTCCACGAGCCCGTTCCCGATGACCTCGATCTCCTTCCGGCACTCCTCGATGAACGTCTCCCGGTCCCACTGATGGAGCGGCTTGCCGGTCTTCCGCTCGACCGTGCGCTCGATGTTGATCCCGTTCCGGTCGAGGCCGAAGGGGAAGAGGACCGCCTTGCCGAGCATGCGCTGGGACCGGGCGATCATGTCGATGAGGGAGTAGGCCATCACCGCGCCGATGTGCCAGGACCCGCTCGGGTAGGGCGGCGGCGTGTCGATCACGTACACGGGCCGTCCGGGCTCGGGCTCGAAGCGGTAGAGCCCCGGCTCCTTGTGCCACTGCTCCAGGACGGATTCCTCGAGCTTGGGGTCCCAGGTTTTCTCCTTGAGGCGCGGCTCGCCCATGGACGCCGTCGGAGCGCGCGGGGGCCA
>JBBSVS010000178.1:0-1918 GCA_038046665.1 Thermoplasmatota archaeon | reverse complement strand
GCAGCGCGAACCCGCGCGTTGAACGACCGCTCAAGATACTCACGGCAGACCTGGACGAAGTGACGCCTCTCCTCCTGACACTTGGCCCGACGCTCCATCTGGTACGTGCTCTTGAGGAAGTCGGATGCGGGCGTGGGGTCGGTGGGATCAAGCATCTCCGGCGGCGCGGCATGGGCGGGCAAGTCAAGCAAGCAATCGGTGGGAACGACGGAGAACCGATCGGGCGAGCCAGAGGGCGCGCTGAGTTCCTCTCGCACCGCCACGAGTTCGCCATGAAGGGTCTGGGCCTCGCCCTTCGTGTTCTGCCCGCGGATCGCAAGTTCAAAGAAGTGAAGTTTGTAGGGGGCTTCGCTCACCGGATCGAGGAACACGGCGATCCCGCCGGCGAGGGTCCCCAGGATCTCGTTCAGGCGCTCGTCGGCTGCCGCATACAGAGGATGTCCCGGGCCGACGAGAACCGCGTCGAGATGCTGATCGAGATCGAGGTGCTCCTTGTGGAAGGTGATCTTCCGGTACACCGGCTCGGACTTGCCGAGTCTCCGCACGGAGGCCAGGCGGTCGGAACGAAGATCGGCAAGGACGTGCTCGACCCGCCAGAGGCCGTCCGCGCGTGGCTCCACCTTGAGACCCACCTCGCGACACGCAGACAGGAAGTGCTGTTCGACGTAGCGGGGCATCAGCCTCCGCTCTTCCACTTCGGCGTTTGCTCGCTGGAAGGCGGAGAAGTCCACGTTCGCCTTCGCGAGCGCGATCCCGGTCGCCTGCTCGTACTGCTGGAGCCGTGCGGGGTCGATCTTCTCGATCCTGTCGAGATACTCTTCCAGCCGCCTGGGATCGTGGGCCGCCTCCCTGAGCATGTCGGGGAGGTTCACGTCGTTGAGGGAGAGGACTTCCCCGATGACGTCGAACACGCGGTCTGCGAGCGCGGCGCGCATCTGATCCAGCTTCTCCAGGAGGCGCTGGAGGATTCGCCCCTCGATGACCGGCTGACCCTCCTCGGAATCGCTCGCCACGAAGTTGAAGGCATGAACCTCCCGCTCCTGGCCGATGCGGTGGATTCGTCCGAGCCGCTGTTCGAGGCGCGTGGGGTTCCAGGGCAGGTCGTAGTTGATCATCAGCCAGCAGAACTGGAGGTTGATCCCCTCGCCGGCCGCCGCCGTGGCGACGCAGATCTGGCGGCTGGTGCGGAAGTCCTCTTGGGCCCGCCTGCGCTCGTGAGGGTTCATGCCTCCGTGGATCTCGCAAGTCGAGTACCCCCACCGTTCCAGGTGCTCGCGGAGATAGGTCAGAGTGTCGCGATGCTCGGTGAAAATGAGGAGCTTGCCCCGGCCGTCGGATAGCTCGCGGAACTCGGCCTCGGCAAGGCACTCACGGAGAGCCGCGAGCTTCGAGTCCGCCGCGTGGTCGCCCTGCCTCCTCCAGAAGCCGGCCCGCGGGGCGGCTCCGCTTCGCCAGACCCCCGTTCACTTCGCCGCGAACACGTCGTCGAGCGTCCTGGCGTCGAGGATTCGCTCGGTCCACAGATCGAGATCGACGAGGCTGGCGCCGCGCACGCGCACCACGATGGACGCGGCGGGCTCGCCGAAGCGGCGCGTCAGCAGGCGGAGAACCGTTTCGACGGCATGCTGGGTCCGGCCGGTCGCTTCGCCCTCTGCCTGGCCTTCTGCCTTGCCTTCCTTGCGCAATCGTTCTGCAGTGCTCATCAGTTCGTCTCCGGTGCCAGTGGCGCGCTGCACGATTTCGTACAGCGGTTCGAGTCCGAGGTTGGTGATCTTCAGCAGGTAGGAATCTACCCCCTCGAGCTTGCCTTGTCCCAGGGGGGCGTTGTGCACCGCGACGATCAGGTCGCGCCACCGTACCAGCGTGTCCGTGCCTTCGGCCTCATCCTGGAACCGTACGACCTGCAGGCACAGCAGAA
>JBBSVS010000177.1:0-2965 GCA_038046665.1 Thermoplasmatota archaeon | reverse complement strand
GGAGGTGCCTGATCGGCTTGGCGAAGAAGTCGTATCCCGATTAAGTTACACTACCACGCGGCACAAAGCTTTTTCCGCCGCCGGGGATTCGTGGGCTCCCAGATGGCGGACGTCCGGGTGAACCGAAAGGTGAAGCCGGGCAAGCACTCCATCCTCGATGTGTTCCCCGGACTCGACAGGTCGGAGGCCTTCCGCTCCCTCTTCGCCGACGGCTTGCGGGAGAAGGTCTTGCGGGACTGCAAGATCGACGTGGTCCCCGAGGACATGTACATGTACATCGACGACGGGCCGGGCAACGTCGTCGCAGGCCTCGGCTACCTGAAGAAGGGCGAGGAGCGCATCCTCTATCTCGACATCCTCCACGAGCTCACCCACGTCCGCCAGTGGCACGAGGGACAGGAGCTCTGGGACCGCCGCTACAGCTACGTGGACCGGCCCACGGAGGTCGAGGCCTACGACGTCGCCGTGAAGGAGGCGCGCCGCCTCGGGATGACGGACCGCGAGATCGCGGACTACCTTCGGGTCGAGTGGACGAGCCGCGAAGAGCACGAGCGGCTCTGCCGGCGTCTGGGCGTGAAGAGCCCGGAGTCCCGCGCCTACTGAAGGGCAAAGCCCTCAAATCGGAGGAGGACCTTCGGCCGCGTCGGGGAAGGGCCCGTAGCGACGATCACTTTGGAGGACTTCCAGAAGGTCGAGATGCGCGTGGGGAAGATCATCGACGTCCAGGATTTCCCGGAGGCCCGCACGCCCTCGTACAAGCTCACGATCGACTTCGGTCCCCTCGGGGTGAAGAAGTCCTCCGCCGCGATCCGGCCTTGGTACTCGAAGGAAGAGCTCCTCGGCCGCGCCATCGTCGCGGTGACGAACTTCCCACTGCGGCAGGTGGGCCCATCCCTGTCCGAGGTGTTGTGCCTCGGGGCCGTGCAGGCCGACGGCCGCGTGATCATGCTTCGGCCGGACGAGGGGGGAGAGCTTGGCGCTCGCATCGCCTGAAACCGGGAAGGAGTTCTTGGTCCGTAGTGCGGCCATCCTCGTCCACGGGGACTCTGTCCTTTTCCAGGAATCGGACGACGGGAAGGGCGGGAGGCAGTACGCGCTGCCCGGGGGCCACCTGGAGTTCGGCGAATCCCTGGCCACATGCCTCACGCGCGAGGTCTACGAGGAGGCCGACCTGAACGTCGAGGCGGACAAGCTCGTGTACGTCCACGAGAACTTCTACACCTTGAAAGGCGTGAAGACCCACGAGATCGGATTCTACTTCCTCGTGGACCTTTCGTCCGAGTTCCCAACGCCGGACAAGGACGGGTACATCCGGAGCCTGGAACCTCACATCCGTATGCGGGTCCTTCCGCTGAGGGACCTCAGGAAGTTCCGCGTCATGCCCGAATTCCTGCGAGAGCTGCTCCCCTTGGACGCCTGCACGCTTTTCGCGGACCCCACCCGGCACCTGATCACCCGCGAGGAGTGACCTTGGGCATCCGCATCCGTCCCCTCCGGCTTTCCGACTATGCGGCCATGATCCGGCTCTTCGACGTCTGCGGGCTCGAGCCCCGCCTCCGCGGGCGTGACAGCCGCAAGGCCATCGCCCGGCAGCTGAGGTTGAACCGCACGCTCTACCTGGGCGCCTTCGATGGAGAGCGGCTCGTGGGCACCGTCTTGGGGACCCACGACACCCGAAAGGCCTGGATCAACCGTCTCGCGGTCCACCCGGAGTACCGGGGGCGGGGCATCGCGGGGAGGCTCGTTCGCGCCTGCGAGAAGGAATTCCGCAGGGAGGGATTCGGCATCTTCGCGGCCCTGATCGATGGAGACAACGTTGCCTCCCAGCGCCTCTTCGCCGAGCTGGGCTACACGGCCTCCGACATCCGCTACTATCGGAAGAAGGTCCGCGGGGACGTCTAGGGGATGACCTGGAGCTCCTTCCCGATCTTCTCGTAGGCCGCCAGGGCGAAGTCCAGGTCCTTCCTCGACAGGCCGGCGTTCACGATGTTCCGGATGCGGGCCCGGTCCTTCGCGACCATGGGGAACAGGATGGGCAAGGCGAAGACGCCTTCCTCGAACAGGCGGTCGCTGAACGTCTTGGCCACGGAGGATTCGCCGAGCATCACCGGCGTGATGGGCGTCTCGCTGCGGCCGACGTCGAAGCCCATCGAAGCGAGCTGCTTCTTGAAGTACTTCGTATTCTTCCAGAGGCGCTGCACCCATTTGGGCTCCGTCTCCAGGACATCGATCGCGGCGATGCAGGAAGCGATCGTGGCGGGGGGGTGAGAGGCGGAGAGGAGCCAGGTCCGGGACTTGTTCATCGCGAAGAGGCGCAGGTCGTTCGAGCCCGCCGCGTACCCGCCCACGACTCCGAGGGCTTTCGAGAAGGTCCCCATCTCCACATGGACCTTGTCCTCCACATGGAAGTGGTTCGCCACCCCGCGACCGCCTTCCCCGAGGACGCCTTCGCCGTGGCTGTCGTCGATGTAGACCATGGCCCCGTAGGGCTCCGCCGCCTGGACGATTCGGTCTACGGGCGCGATGTCGCCGTCCATGGAGAAGACGCCGTCGGAGATGATGAGGATCCGTCGCGCGGCCTTGTCCGACTCCGCGAGGCACTTCTCCAGCTCGCCGACGTCGTTGTGCTTGTAGATGTACCGCGCGGCTTTGGTGAGCCGCACGCCGTCGATGATGCTCCCGTGGTTGAGTTCGTCCGTGATGATCGCGTCGCCCTCCCCGGCCAGCTGGGGGATGAGTCCGGAGTTCGTGGCGAAGCCGCTCGCGTAGAAGAGGGCCGCCTCCCGCCGTTTGAAGCGCGCGATGCGTCGCTCGAGCTCCTCGTGGAGGTCCATGGTCCCCGCGATGGGCCGAACGGAGCCGCTGCCGCCGCCGTAGGCCCGCGCGGCCTGGGCCGCGGCCCGCTTGACCTTCGGATGGTTCGAGAGGCTGAGATAGTTGTTCGAGCAGAGCATGACCACCTCCT
>JBBSVS010000176.1:0-3824 GCA_038046665.1 Thermoplasmatota archaeon | reverse complement strand
CGATGTCCCGCTTGAGCTGCGGGTCGTAGACTGTGACGACGAGGCCGCCATCGTCACCGCGGGTCACAACAGGCTTCCGGTCGTCCTCGTGGCGGAGAAACACGACCCCCTTCTGCCGCGCCTTCGTGTAGTAGCTCTCCCGGAACCCGTAGGTCCGGATGTCTCGATAGAGGACGTAGACATGCGTCCGCGGACTCAGCTCCTTGATCTTCAGGGCGTTCTTGATGGCCTCGGAGCAGCAGACCCGCGAGCAGTAGGGCCGCTCCGCATCGCGGGAGCCGACGCACTGGATCATCACGACCATGAACGGCAGCCCCTCACCGCCGCGGCTGGCCAGGCGCTCCTCCAGCTCGAGCTGGGTCAGGACCCGTTCGTCCTCGCCGTCGAGGTGCTCGGGCGGGCGGTGCTCCTTGGCCCCCGTGGCCACGACGACGACTCCGTGCTGGACGCGCTCGAGGGACCCGTTGCGGGCGATCGTGGTCTCGAAGCTGCCGACCGAGCCCTCCACCGAGTCGATCGTCGCTTGGGTGAACACGCGGATCCGTTCGTTCGCGCGCACCTTCGCCACCAGCGAGCGGAAGGCGGCCTGCGGGTCCTCGCCGTTCCCGAGATAGCGAATGCGCCGCAGGTTGCCGCCCAGCTCCGCGTCCCTCTCGACGAGGCTGACCTCGTACCCCTGCTCGGCGAGGTCGAGGGCCGATACCATCCCCGCGAGTCCGCCGCCCACGACAAGGGCTGCCTTGTGGACCGGGGCCGAGCCCCTCTGAAGCGGCTCCAGGAGCCGCGACTTCGCGAGGGCCATGCGGACCAGGTCCTTCGCCTTCTGCGTGGCCCGCTCGGGCTCGAACGCGTGGACCCAGGAGCACTGGTCGCGGATGTTGGCCATCTCGAACAGGTACGGGTTCAGCCCCGCCTCGCGGCACGTGTTGCGGAACAGCGGCTCGTGGGTCCGCGGCGAGCACGAGGCAACCACGACACGGTTCAGGCGGTGCTCGCGGATCTTCTCCTTGACCCGCTCCTGCGCGTCCGTCGAACAGGCATAGATGTCGGTCTCGGCGTGGACGACGTCGGGAAGACCTCGGGCGTACTCGGCGACGCTCGCCACGTCCACGACGCCGGCGATGTTCGCCCCGCAGTGGCACACGAAGACGCCCACCCGCGGCTCCTGCCCCGAGACGTCCATCTCCGGCGGATACAGCTTCGGCGTGATGAGCGTCCCGCGAACGTCGCGCAGCAGGGCGAGGACCTTTGAGGCCGCCCCGGAGGCCTGCATCACCGTCTCGGGGATGTCCTTCGGCTCCGTGAACGGGCCGCAGACGAAGACACCCTCACGCGAGGACTCCACGGGCTCGAAGGTCGTGGTCTTGCAGAAGCCGAACTCGTTCAGCGCGATGCCGAAGGTCTTCGCGAGCTCCTGGACGTTGCGGGGCGGCATCAGGCCGATGGACAGGACCACCAGGTCGTACTCCCGCTCGGCTTTCGTCTCGTCCTCGGTCAGGTACTTCACGACGAGGTTCCCGGTGGCGGCGACCTCCTCGATGACCGGCGGCCGGCAGCGGATGTAGTTCACGCCCTGCGAAAGTGCTCGGTGATAGTAGGCCTCGAAGCCCTTGCCGAAGGCGCGGATGTCCATGAAGAAGATGTCTGTCTCGAGCTCGTGGCCGCAGTGCTCCTTGGCGATCAGGGCCTCCTTCGTCGCGTACATGCAGCAGACCGAGGAGCACCAATCCCGCTCGACGTCGCGGGAACCGACGCACTGGATGAACGCGATCCGCCGGGGCGGCTTCTGGTCCGCGGGCCTCACGACATGGCCCGCGAAGGGCCCCGAGGGCGAGAGGATCCGCTCGAACTCGAGCGCGCTGATGACGTTCGCATAGCGCCCGTATCCGAGCCCCTCCTTCAACCTGGCGTCGAAGAGCGACGGGCCGGGGGCGAGAATCACGGCGCCCACGTCGAGAGTAACGAGGCTCTCTTTGGGCATCTCGTGGTCTATCGCTCCGACTCCGCAGACCTCCTGACAGAGCAGACACTCGGAGCAGATGCCGCACAGCAGGCAGCGCTCCGCCTCCGCGACGGCGGTCTCCTCGGTGTATCCCTGGTGGGCCTCGGTGACGCTCGCTTTTCTCGCCTCGACGGAGAGCGACTCCGGGACGTGGCGTCGCGCCTTGCTCTTGACCCGCGCCCTCACCTGTTCGTCAGTCAGCTCGACCCTGGCGACGCGAGATCCCGGAGCCCGAAGGGTCTCGCCCTTGAGATATCGGTCGATCGACCGGGCGGCCCGGTGACCCGCCCCGATGGCGTCGACGACGAATCGCGTACCCGTCGTGACGTCCCCTCCGGCGAAGACGCCGGGCTTCGACGTCGCGCAAGTGTCCCAATCGACCTTGATCGCGCCGGTCTTCGTTAGCTCGATGCCCTCGCGGCTGAAGGGGACGTCCGCGGCCTGACCTACGGCGAAGATGACCGTGCGGGCCTCGACGGTGTGCTCAGTGCCACGGCGAAGGTCCATGTCGGGCTTTCCGTCCGCATCGAAGCCGCGGAAATCGACTTGGATGCACCGGACCCCTTGCACCTGGCCATCCCGCGACGTGATCTCGAGGAACGAGCGCGACGGGAGGATCGTCACGCCTTCCTGTTCGGCAGCTTCCGCCTCTTGCGGATCGCCCGACATCTTCTCCCGCGATTCCAGGCACGCCACTCGGATCGCGCTGGCGCCCAGCCGCACCGCCGTCCGGCCGACATCCATGGCGACGTCGCCGCCGCCGAGGATGAGGACAGGGTCCTTCAACCTCGGCTCCTGGCCCAAAGCGACCTTCCGCAGGAACTCCGTCGCGGTCGTCACGCGCGGAAGGTCGTGGCCGGGGATTTGCAGCCTCTTTCCCGCGTGCATGCCGGTTGCGATGAAGACGGCATCGAACCCGTCCCGTAAGAGGGTCTCGATGCTCTCGATCCTCGAGCCTGTGCGCAGCTCGATCCGGTCCGAGAGGATGTTCTCGATGTCCCAGTTCAATCGTTCTCTCGGAAGCCTGAACTGCGGGATGCCGGCCCACATCATGCCGCCGGGATCCTCCAGAGCCTCAAAGACGATCACGCGGTGGCCCAAGTCGGCGAGGTCCCGCGCCGCCGTCAGCCCGGCTGGACCCGCGCCGACGACCGCCACGCGCCTGGATGCGTTCTTCGCTGTGTCCTGCGTGACCTCCGCCGCCCTCCGAGGGACCTTCTTCTCGTAGGCCCAGTCGGCGACGAACCGCTTCAAGTCGCGGATGGCAACGGGCTCGTCCACGCGTCTTCGCGTGCACTCGTCCTCGCAGTAGCGCCGGCACACACGCCCGCACACGGACGGGAATGGGTTGTCGCGCAGCATCACCCGGTAGGCCTCATCGAAGCGCCTCTCCCGCACGAGCGCGACGTAGCCCTGCGCCCTCTGGCCGGCGGGACAGGCGTGCCTACAGGGTGCCCGGCCCAGCTTCTCGATCGCGAAGCTGCTCGGAATCGCCTGTGGGTACCTGCGGTAGGCTGCCTTCGCTTCGGCCAGGCCCAGGTTGTATTCGTCCGGCACCCGGATCGGGCAGACCTGCGCGCATTCGCCGCAGCCCGTGCATTTGCGCTCGTCGACATACCGAGCCTGCTTCTTCAGTGTGACCTTGAAGTTGCCCGGCGCGCCCTCGATGCGCTGTGTTTCCGACAGCGTCAGGATCTCGATATCCTTGTTTCGCCCGATCTCCACCAGCCGGGGCCCCATCGTGCACATGGCGCAGTCGTTCGTGGGAAAGGTCTTGTCGAGCTGGGACATGACCCCGCCAATGGCAGGTTTGCTGTCCACC
>JBBSVS010000175.1:0-7763 GCA_038046665.1 Thermoplasmatota archaeon | reverse complement strand
GTTCACCGTCCCGGTCGGAGTCGACGCGCTCGCGCGCCAGCTGCAGGGACGCGGCGTCTTCGGCGGCGAGGATGGCTTCGTGTACCCTTCCCAGAACCACAGCCGAGCGAGGTTCCCGGAAAGACTTCCCCTCGATGCATCCGTCGGATGGCTTCTCGGAGCATACCTCTCCGAGGGCTGGGCGACCCGATACTACGTGAACATCTCGAACACGAACGAGCCGTTCCTGCGGAGGACGCGGTCCGTCGCCGACCGATTCGGGATTCGGTACGCGGAGTTCGACAACGACCGCGGCTTCTCTCGGGGCCACGACGTCCACCTGCGATCCGTCGTCCTCTCGGAACTGCTCCGGGCTACCTGCGGGGAAGGCTCGGACCGGAAGCGCGTCCCGGACTTCGTCTTCGGAGCGGGCGACGCATGTGTCTCGGCCCTCCTCCGGGCGTATTTCGAAGGAGACGGGAATGTCTCCGTGGACCGCGGCGCGATCCGTGCGAGTTCGAACTCGAAGGAGCTCCTTGCGGGGATTGCACTCCTCCTTACTCGGTTCGGGATTCCGTCGGCCAAGGGCCGGCAGGGACACCAGCACACCCTCTCGATCGCGGGCCGCTACGCGCCGGTGTTCCGGGAGGCGATTGGATTCGAGTCGGACCGGAAGCGGGAGCAGCTGGATCACCTCTGCGCCCGCTCGGGCGGACGCTATACGTATGACGCCCTCGACATGGTGAGCGGGTTCGGGACGATTCTCCGGGACCTCGCGAAGACGCTCCGGATGCCGACCCGGTACGTGAACAACTTCACCCGCCGTCAGCGGATCGGACGCGCGACCCTCGCGCGGTATGCGGCGCGGTTCGAGGCCGGCGCGCGGGAGCTCGGGATCGACGTCGAGGACCGATTGGCCCGACTTCGGGCCCTCGCGGACGAGGACGTCCTCTGGGACGGAATCGTCGAGATTACGGAAGTACCGACTCCCGATAAGCCGGTGTACGACCTGTCCGTCCCCGGGCTCGAGACGTTCACGACCGCGGAAGGGGTCGTGACGCACAACACGATGCGGACGTTCCACTACGCCGGCGTCGCGGAGATGAACGTCACCCTCGGCCTGCCCCGGCTCATCGAGATCGTGGACGCCCGACGGGTGCCCTCGACCCCGATCATGGAGATCTACATCAAGTCCAGCCACAACGAGCTGGAGAAGATGAAGAAGATCGCCACGGAGATCGAGATGACCTCCCTCGAGGACGTCGCGAACATCGAGACGGACCTCGTCGGCATGAGGGTCCTCGCCTATCCGGACGACCACCGCATGAAATCCCGCGGGGTGACGTGGTCCGAGCTCGAGGAGAAGCTCAAGAAGCTCGGGGAAGCCCAGGAGGTCAAGCGGCAGGTCGGGAACAACGAGAAGAAGGTGAAGGCCGTCGTCGTCGAGGCGGGGGAGCCCTCGTTCAAGAAGCTCCAGCGCATCATCGAGCAGCTGCGCACCACGCGCATCAAGGGCATCGACGGGATCCGCCGGGCGATCATCCGCAAGCGCGGGAACGAGTACGTGATCTACACGGAGGGCTCGAACCTATCCAAGATCCTCGAGCTGCCCTACGTGGACGCCACCCGGACGAGCACGAACTCCATCCAGGAGATCTACGAGGTCTTGGGCATCGAGGCGGCCCGCAACGCGATTGTGAACGAGGCCAACAGCACCCTGCAGGAGCAGGGCCTCACCGTGGACATCCGCCATATCATGCTCGTCTCGGACATGATGACGAACGACGGGGACGTCAAGGCGATCGGCAGGCACGGCATCTCCGGCCGCAAGTCCTCCGTCTTGGCCCGCGCCGCCTTCGAGATCACGGCCCACCACCTCCTGCGCGCGGCGATCACGGGCGAGGTGGACTACCTGAACGGCGTGGCGGAGAACGTCATCGTCGGCCAGCCGGTCACCCTGGGCACGGGCGCGGTGAACCTCGTGTACAAGCCGCCCGCGAACCTCCCTAAGCCGACCGCTTCGCCCAAGTCGCTCTCGCCGCCGGCCTCCGTGCCGGAGCCCGTCGATGAGCCTAGGGCAGAAGCTCCGGAGGCGAAAGCGTGATCGACGTGCCGCGCGCGCTCCGTCTTGCGACGGACACGGGCCAGGTCCGCTTCGGCCTGCGCGAGGTGAAGAAGGCTCTCAAAACGAAGGCCGCGAAGCTCGTCGTCGTCGCGTCGAATTGTCCGATAGAGGCCCGGTCCTCCCTGAGCGAGGGGCGTGTGTACGAGTTCCCGGGGACGAACGTGGAACTCGGGGCCGCGTGCGGCGTGCCCTTTTCCGTGGCCGCCATGGCGGTCCTGAGTCCCGGGGAGTCCAACATCCTCAGCGTCTAGGTGCGTCATGGCCGAGGTCACCTTCGACGAGAAGACGATCAGGTACGTGGCCCTCTTCCAGGATCTGACGCGCACCACGGTCGTGGACTGCGTCGACGCGGAGGACCGCCTCATCTTCGTCGTCAAGGAGGGCGACATCGGCAAGGCGATCGGCAAGAAGGGCGAGAACGTCGCCAAGCTCAAGCGCCTCATGAACAAGGACATCCACATCGTCGAGTACGCGGACGACCCGGAGAAGTTCGTGGCCAACGTCTTCCGGAATTACGACGTGAAGGGCGTACAGATCGAGCAGCGCGGGGACGTGACCCATGCGACGGTCACCGTGGACGCCTCGAAGAAGGGGCGGGCCATCGGGAAGGAGGGCCGCAACCTCCGCGTGTCGCGGGACCTCATCGCCCGCCATCACCCGATCCAGAGCGTCAGCGTCGCGTGATTCTCCCGGATGGAGATCCGGTCGCTTTTTGGCTCCCTCTTGGAGCCAAACCTTACATATCACGTCAGTCTCGACGCGCCCACAATTCCATTCATCTTCCAGCCCGCCAGGGGTCGCCGCATCCCGATGGCCGCCTCGAAACCTCTCTCGGGGACGAGCGAGCTCTCCCTCGCCGACCGCATCTGGTCCATCGTGTCGAAGCGGGGGTATGTGGGCATCACCCGGGACGAGCCCTTGAGAAAGGTCGTGATCGCCTACGACGAGCTGATGGCGGCCCTCGACGAACTGCGGTCCTGCAGCCTAACCCGCGTCCACTAGCCCACGCCGGACTCCTTCCGCGTGCTCTACACCGACTAGCTGGCGGCGGCCCAAGCGACGGAACGGTTATTATCACGGACGAAGATGGGCCGGGACGCCTGCGGTAGCAGGTGAAGGGACCCCCATCCCATGTCCGCCTCTCCGGAGGCGGGCTCTTCGTCTACGGAGCCCGCTCTCCCGTTGGC
Source organism: Thermoplasmatota archaeon (assembly GCA_038046665.1). Lineage (GTDB taxonomy): Archaea > Thermoplasmatota > Thermoplasmata > RBG-16-68-12 > RBG-16-68-12 > RBG-16-68-12. The sequence goes on along the minus strand of JBBSVS010000175.1, from coordinate 4,472 downwards.
CTTCGACCCTGAGGATCGCGAGGTCCTCCGATTGACGGGGACGTCGGCCTCGGACGGTGCGCGCGCCTGGCGGCTCAACGGCCGAGCGCACCGCCTTTCCCTCGTGCAAGGCTTCGACCGCCTTCTCAGCTGGCCTTCCCTGAGGGGCGTGACCCGATACGAGCACCAGGAGCGGGCGGCCCTGCGCGTCTTGCGGGAGATGCGGGGTCGGGCGATCCTCGCGGACGAGGTCGGTCTCGGGAAGACCGTGGAGGCGGGCCTGGTCTTGAAGGAGTACGCGATCCGCGGTCTCGTCGGACGGGCCCTGATCCTGACGCCGCCGGGGCTCAGGACGCAGTGGCGCGAGGAGATGCAGGAGAAGTTCTCGCTGCCCTTCGAGGTACTACGCTCGGTCCAGGATTGGGAGCGGCATCCGTTCCTCATCGCCTCCTTGGACACGGCGAAGCGGGAGCCTCATGGATCCGCCGCCCGGGGCACCGCATGGGACCTCGTCGTCGTGGACGAGGCCCACCATCTGAAGAACCGCGAGAGCCGCAACTGGCGCTTCGTGGCGGGCCTCCACAAGAAGTACATGCTCCTCCTGACCGCGACGCCGATCCAGAACGACATGGACGAGCTCTTCAACCTCGTGAGCCTCCTGAAGCCGGGCCAGCTCCACACGTATGAGGAGTTCCAGACGCGGTACGTCGGGAGCCCGGACGGCCGCATGCCTGCCCGGGTCACCGAGCTGCGGAGTCGCCTGAGGGACGTGATGGTCCGCAACCGCCGGGGGATCTCCTTCACCCTGCCGCCCCGCCGCGTCCATTCCCTCCCGGTCCGACTCTCCCCGGAGGAACGCCGCCTCTACGACGACGTCACGGACTTCGTCCGGGACGCGTGGGGCATGTCCATCGGACGCCTCCCGCTCACTGCGAAGCTCATCCTCATCGTGCTCCAGCGGGAGATCGGGAGCAGCACCTTCGCTACGGCCCGGACGCTCGCGAAGATGCAGGACAGCCCGATGTTCGGCCCCGACGAGCGGGAACGCCTCGCGGATCTCGCCCGGCAAGCGATGGCCATCCAGGATAACGTAAAGGCCTCCCGCCTCCGTGACTTCCTGCGTTCCTCGGACGAGAAGGCCCTCGTCTTCACCCAGTATCTTCGGACCCTCGAGTACCTGAAGCGCGTCCTCGAGGCGGACGGGATCACGGTGGCCGTGTACCATGGCAGTCTTGCGCCCGCCGCGAAGGATGAGGCCGTGCGGGCCTTCCGAGGGGACCGTCGCGTCTTCCTGAGCACGGAGGCGGGCGGCGAGGGGCGCAACCTGCAGTTCGCCCACACGCTCGTGAACTACGACCTCCCGTGGAATCCCCTCCGAATCGAGCAGCGGATCGGGCGGGTGCACCGCCTCGGACAGGAGCGGGAGGTCCACGTGGTCAACCTGTGGGCCGAGGACACGGTCGAGCAGTATCTGATCGAACTCCTGGACCGGAAGATCCACATGTTCGAGCTCGTCGTCGGCGAGCTCGACCTGATTTTGGGGGACCTCGAGGGCAGAAAGTCCTTCGAGGAGCTCCTGATGGACATCTGGACCCTCAAGGAGGCCGAGGCCCGCCGCGCGGCCATGCAGAGGCTCGGCGCCGCCCTCGTGCGGGCCCGCGCCCAGTATGACGCCGTGAAGGAGTGGAACGACGAGGTCTTGCGGCCCGTGAGTGAGGAGGCCCCCGCGTGAGCGAGGCGGAGCCGCTCCGCGCTTTCGTCGCGGAGGCCCTCGCCGATGCGGGAGCCGAGGTCACGGGCCACGGCGGCGTCCTCTGGGTCCGCTCTCCTGAATCCTTGCGCCAGGCCCTCGAGATCCCTGAGACGCTGGCCCTCGTGTTCGAATCCGAGCGCGTGGGCGAATTCGGTGCAGAGCTCATCGCGCCGGGCAGCTATCTCCTCGAGCGGATCCTGCAGCTCGCGATGCGGCGCGGCCGCTGGGATCGGGGAAAGGCCCAACCCGAGTCGGACCGTTGGATTTCGGAGGCCCTCGCGGGAGCGGGCTTTCCCGCCACCGAGGGCGTCTCGGTCGGAGAGACGAAGGACGGCGTACTCTTCGTCTTCACCTTTCGTGTGGCTCTCACTTCAGACGAGAAGCGCGAGACCTTCCATGCCATCGTCGTCCCTGCGGCGTCAGAAGCGGGATGGGAGATTCCTGCGGATCTCGCCGAGGCCCCCCTGTCTCCCTTCCCTCCGCCCGGCCTCTCCCCCGGCTTGGAGTCCGCCTACGAGGTCGCGGCGCGTACGCTGCAGGAGGCCACGCGGGACTTCGTCGAGACATTCCGGGGGAACGGCCTCATCGCTCTGGAAGAAGAAGTGCATCGGATCTTCGGGTACTTCGACGGGACCGTGCGCGAGGTCCGCGCCGCCGCCCCGTCGGGCGCGGAGGAGGTCGTCCGCGCGATCGAGGCGGAGCGAGACCGCCGACTCACGGAGGCCCTGGAGCGGTTCGAGCCCCATGCCACTGCCTCTCTGTGCAGCGTGAGGACGGTCGTCGCACCGACGACGGCCGCGCGCGTTCGCATGGAGGGGGAACTGGCCCGTGAGGTCGACGTCGTCGTGGATCCCTTCACCCGGTCCGTGCGAGGCCCATCGTGCGACCGGTGTGGGCAGCCGGCGGGACCACGATTCGTTCTTCCTTCGAGAGAAATCCTTTGCACGGGCTGCGCCGCTACGGGAGCCGAGTCCGCTCCACTTCGAGCCCGTCCGCGGTCGGATACTCCTCGACCACGTAGGAGGGCCGCTCCAGCCGGGGCGCGATCTCCTCCAGAATCCACGGGGCGATTTCGATTCGCTTCCTCGCGGCGTCGAGGCCCATGAACTCCTGAGGCACGCGAAACTTCCTCGCGATCTCCCGCATGAGACTGTCGAGGCCCTCACCCTCGATGATGCCCTTCACGAGGGTCCCGTCCTGGGTGATCACGTCCCACGGACGCGCGACATTCTCCGCCCGTCGCTTGATCCTCGTCCGGAGCTGCCACGCGTCCTTGTAACCGCTCGTGCAGTAATGGACGGTAATCCCCCACGGACGTTCGAGGAGGCGCAGGGCCACTTGGTCCGCACCCTTCACCCCGTAGGAGAGCTCGTGCTTGATCTCGTACCCGCGGACCTTCATCCGCGCGAAGTTCGCGTCGGAGTACTCCATCTCGTTCAGGTTGACGAAACTCAGGCCTTCGGACTCCGCCCATTCGACGAGCTTCACGAGGTCCTCCTCTCGTTCCGGGATCAACGGGACCTCGACGCCTACGGTCATCCCCAGGGACTTCGCGAGACGTACGGCGTCCACGAAGCCGCTCGTCTCCGCGCGGGCCCACAGGCCCGGAGGCACATGGAAGCGGAGCTCGTCTAGGCCTGCTTCGGCGAGCTTGCGGATCTTGTCAGGATCCGTGGACATCGTGTAGAGGTGGGTGTGGAACTCGGGGCCGAACTCTCCTTTGAGCAGGCGGATGTAGTGGCAGGTGCGGTCGACCGCCTCGAGCGGGTCCCCGCCCGTGATCCCCGCGCCCTTCGCGCGGATCGCGCGAGCCTCCTCGAGGACGTCCGCGTCTTCCTCGACGCGCTTCTCATCGGCGTAGATGACGTCCTTGTACATCTTCTCGTCGGACACGGGGCAATAGAAACAGTGGAAGGAACAGAGGCCCGTGACGAAGAGGACCATCTTCGCGCCCTCGGTGCATTGGGCGCAGCCCACGGGGAGCTGGCCCTTGATCAGGGAACCGCAGGGGCGCTGGGCGAGGGACACGCAGCTCGTCCAGACGACGTGAGGTGATAAAGGTTGCTGGAGCGGGGAAGGACGGCCGTGGAGGGGATTGCGCACTTCAGACCGGCTCCATACCTCTAAGTAGAGGTATGTCCCGCCGAGGCGATCGAGCGTTCCACCAGGGCCCGCTTCCGGGCGAACTCCTGCTCCGCCTTGCGGTGGTAGGCCGCCATCCTCCGCAGGGCTTCCTGTTTCACCCGCTCGGACTCGATCCGGCCGATGTACTCCTCCTTCCGCACCGAGCGTCCACCTTCGCGCTCGTAGTGCCAGAAGTAGAGATACCGCCGCCCGTCAAAGTCCCGGATCCGCGCCCCGCAGCCGATCTCCACGTTCATACCTCTAAGTAGAGGTATGTTGAGGATGGTCTTCCACCTTCCGGTGAGATGGGCGAAAGTGCTCCCTCACACGGGCCGCTTGCACGTCGCGCACACGAGGCGGCAGTCTTTCTTGCATTCGAGACAGACGCCGTGGAGGAACTCCTCCCGCACGGGGGCGTGGTGACAGTCGCTGACGACGTTGACGAGTCGCCCGCAATAGTCGCAGAGGTGCTGCACGGGCTTCTTGCTCGCCACGTAGCGCTGGTAGGCCATGAGGATCGCGAGGACGAGGACGAGGAGGCCGATGATCAAGGCCACCGTCAGGCACTGGAGGCTCCCTTCCGGCGCCTGGAGGGGAAGGTAGGCCCACGGGACGC
>JBBSVS010000174.1:0-1134 GCA_038046665.1 Thermoplasmatota archaeon | reverse complement strand
CGATCACCGGCCGGTCGCCGATCGGCGCCAGCGGCTTGGGGAACACGACCGAGAACGGCCGCAGCCGCCGCCCCTTCCCTCCCGCGAGGACCACCGCCTTCATCGGCCAGGGATGCTACGCGGCCCGCGCGGACCGCATCGCGGGCGTCGAGCTCGGCGCCGTGCCCATCGCCGCCGCCGTGAGCCTGGCCTCCGACAAGCCGTACCTCATGGTGCGCAAGGAGGCGAAGGGCCACGGGACGAAGAAGGAGTTCGAGGGCGAGCTGAAGAAGGGCGAGAAGGTCGTCTTCGTCGAGGACGTCGTCACGAGCGGGGGCACGTTGCGGGCCGCGATCGAGCGACTGCGGATGCAGGGCGCCGTCATCGACGACGTCGTGTGCGTCGTGGACCGGGAGGAGGGCGGCAAGATGGCCCTCGCGGAGATCACCGTGCGCCTGCACGCCCTCGTGACCGCGAAAGACCTCCTCGCGGGCGCCTGAACGTCCGAACACTTTCGCCCATCCCCCGTCTCCTCGTTGATATAGCCACCCGCCCGTGGCGTCGGTCCACAGGCACGTCATGGGCACGGTCACGGTCTCCTCCGACGCGGATGCGCGGGCTCCGAAGGCCCTCACGGTCACGGAGCTCTCGCGCCTCCTGCGGGACACCCTGAGGTCGAACCCGCTCCTGACGCGCGTCCTCGTGCGGGGCGAGCTGAGCGACGTCTCCCGCACGCCGAACGGCCACTGGTTCTTCTCCTTGCGGGACGCGGGCGCCCAGATCCCCTGCGCCCTGTTCCGGGAAGCCGCCGAGGGACTCGGGTTCGAGCCGGACGACGGCATGGAGGTCCTCGCCTCCGGCGACGTGGAGCTATACTCCCGTCGGGGCGAGGTGCAGCTCGTCGTGCGGGCCCTGACCCCGGCGGGCGTGGGCGCCTTCTGGGCGTCCTTCCAGCGGACGCGGAAGAAGCTCGAGGCCGAGGGCCTGTTCGACGCCGTCCGCAAGAGGCCCCTGCCGACGTTCCCCCGCCGGATCGGCGTGGTCACGTCGGAGGCGGGCGCGGTCCTCCACGACATCGTGACGGTCCTCCGGCGGCGCTTCCCCCTGGCCGAGGTGGTCCTGTCGCCCGCGCTCGTCCAGGGACCCGATTCGCCC
>JBBSVS010000173.1:0-1119 GCA_038046665.1 Thermoplasmatota archaeon | reverse complement strand
TTCCTCTATCCCTTCGCCTACAACAACACGGTCCAGAATGTCACGATGTACCTGTCCGACTCGATCTACACGGTGAACCGGACAATCCGGGTGACCGTGGGCTCGGACTTCCCACCCGCCCTCCAGGCGAAGATACCCGACGAATCCTTCTTGGAGGACACGGTCTATCGGAAGGCCTACAACCTATCCTACTACTTCGGCGACCCGGACGGCTCGCAGCTCTTCTGGAGCTCGGGGAACCGCAGCATCTTCGTGACGATCCACCCGAACGGCAGCGTGGACCTCGCGGCCTTGCCGAACTGGTTCGGCACCGAGCGCGTCACCTTCCGGGCCATCGACCCCCTGGGCGCCCTCGCGGAGGACAGCGTCTGGATCACGGTCATCCCCGTGGACGACCCACCCTTCTTCCGCCCCGTGCCCGTCCAGTATCTGAACGCGACCACGGCGTATCTGTCCCTCACGCCGTACCTGGGCGACATCGACACGAACCTCACCCAGCTGTTCCTCGTCAGCACGAACAGCTCCCATGCGAGAATCGTGGGCCAAGGTCTCCTGCTCAACTACAGCGGCGACACGACGGACGTCATCCGCATCGTCGTCAGCGATGGGGACCTCACGAACGCCACGACGATCGTGGTCGTCGTCGCCTTGCCTCCGCCCACCTCCACGGAGACGATCCCCGGGTTCCTCTACTGGCTCCCCTTCCCCATCGCCGCGGCGGTCCTCGTGGCCTTTCTGCTCTACCGTCGGCGGCAGCTGGAGTGGGCCTTCCTCGTCACGAAGGATGGTCTGCTCGTGAGCAGCATCTCCCGCGTGAGCCAGAGCACGATCGACACGGACCTCATCACGGGCATGCTCACGACGATCATGGACTTTGCCAAACAGAGCTTCTCCGAGGAAGGCCAGGAACGGAACCTGGAGGGGCTCGAGCTTGGCGAGAAGCGCGTGGCCATCGTGAAGGGGAACCTGAGCTACCTCGCGGTCGTCTACCGCGGCCGCACGCCGGGCTCCCTCTTGCGGATCATGCGAACGCTGATCACGAAGATCGAGGCGGAGCACGGGGATGCGCTCGGGACCATCGTGGACTCCTCGAAGCTCGGAGAGATCCCGGTCCTCCTC
>JBBSVS010000172.1:0-2084 GCA_038046665.1 Thermoplasmatota archaeon | reverse complement strand
ACGACGCGGTCGATCTCGTCCTTCGGCACCTGCTTGAAGAGGGCCACGAGGAGGTCCGTCATCTCCAGGCGTTTCGTCGTGGCCTCGAGCCGCTCGTAGGCGTCCGCCAGGGTCGCGTAGAGCATGGACGCCCGGCAAGGACCGCGGAGAGGCTTAAGGATTGGCGAGCCGCCGCGGTGGCGCCCGAGGCGAAAAGCTTTTATGTTTATGTGCACATAAACATAATCCATGGGTTTCAAGACGATCACGGTGACCGAAGAGGCCTACCGGAAGCTCGCCCGGGCCAAAGGACCTCAGGAGTCGTTCACGGACGTGATCAACCGCGTCTTCGGGGGTCCGTCGGCCCTGGAACTCTCGGGGGTCCTTGGCACCGAAACGGGCCCCAAAGTGGTCCGGGAGGTCCGTCGGATCCGGAAGGATCTCGACGAGCGGGTCCGGAAAACCGCCAAGGCGATGGGCCCGTGATTGGCGACACGGACTTCTTCATCGACCTCATGCACGCGGGACGGCCCCGCCACGCGGACGCGCTCGCCCGCGTGCAGGACCTGGAGGCGCGAGGAGTCCGCATGGCCATGACGGCCGTCACCCGCTTTGAGCTCGCGGCCGGTGTGGAGCAATACGCGCGCCCCAGGGAGGAGCAGGAGCGGATCCAAGCACTCCTCCGGACTTATCCGACCTACCCTGTCGACGGTGCCTCGGCTGACCGGGCGGGCCGGATTCTGGGTGCTTTGCGGGCGCGGGGGGCATCGATCGGGGCCGCGGACGCCCTCATCGCGGGCGTCGTCTTGGAGCGCGACGAGTCCCTCCTCACGCGGAATCGAAAGGACTTTTCTCGGGTCGAGGGTCTGCGCCTCGAAACCTACTAGCGGCGGTCCGGCCCGCCCGGCGCGGGCTCCGCAGGACTCGCGGACCCCGGCCTACAAAAGGCGCTTCACAACCGCGTCGACGATCTCCACGCTGCGGCCCGTGTACTTCTCCGGGTCCATCGCGTCCTCGAGCTCCTTCCTCGACAGGAGCTTCGCGACGGCCTTATCCGCGGCGAGGATCTCCCGGAGCTGGACATCCTTCTGCCGCGCTTTCATCGCCGCGTCCCGTACGAGTCGGTGGGCGTCCTGGCGGCCCAGGCCCTTCCTCGTGAGTGCGATCATCACGGACTCGGCCATGACCTGGCCCCGGGTCGCTTCCAGGTTCGCCATCATCCGCTTCGGGTACACTCGGAGGTTCCGGAAGATCTCGGTGCTCCGCGCCAGCATGTCTTCCAGGAGGACGCAGGCATGGGGCAGGATGATCCGCTCGGAGGCGCTGTTCGTGAGGTCCCGCTCGTGCCAGAGGGAGACGTTCTCGTAGGCGGGGATGACCAGGGAGCGCACGATGCGCGCAAGCGACGTGACGTTCTCCGCGTTGACGGGGTTCTCCTTCTGGGCCATCGTCGAGCTCCCGACTTGCTTCTTGCCCTCGAAGGCCTCCGCGGCCTCGCCGATCTCGGTCCGCTGGAGGTTTCGCACCTCTGTGGCGAACTTCTCCAGGGAGGACGCGATGTTCGCGAGAATGGCGACGAACTCCGCGTAGCGGTCGCGCCCGACGATTTGGGTGGAGGCCTCCTCCACGCCGAGGCCGAGATCCGCCATGACGGCGTCCTGGATCTCCCGGGCCTTCGGCCCGAAGGCCGCGCCCGTGCCCACGGCCCCCGACATCTTGCCCACGAGGACCCGCTTCGACGCCTCGACGAGGCGCTCCCGGTGGCGGGCCACCTCCGACGCGTAGACGGCCATCTTCAATCCGAAGGTGATCGGGACGGCCGCCTGGCCGTGGGTGCGTCCGAGCATGACCGTGCGCTTGTGCTTCCCCGCGAGCTTCGCGAAGGCCTGGGTCAGCTCCGCCAGGTCCCCATCGAGGATTGCGATCGCCTCGCGCAGCTGGAGCGCGGTCGCCGTGTCGGAGATGTCGCTGCTCGTCGCGCCGAGGTGCACGTACTTGCCCGCCTCGGCCCCGCTCGCCTCCGTGAGGGCGAGGACCACGGCCATGATGTCGTGGCGAGTCTCCTTCTCCAGTTCGTTCACCCGCGCGACGGAAACCTCCTGGGT
>JBBSVS010000171.1:0-1496 GCA_038046665.1 Thermoplasmatota archaeon | reverse complement strand
CCGTGATCACGCCGACGACGAAGACGCGGTTCACCTTCGCGCCCAGCGCGGTCACGACGTAGGAGGGCGCGCGCTCGCCGCCCCCGCTGTCCTCCAGGGTGGCGTCGTTGTACTCCCCGGCGAAGAGCCGCCACGCGGCCTCGCGGATCATGCGGGTCCCTCCAGTCCCTCGAGCATCTCCCGAGCCTCCGCCTGCACGTCCACCTTGAGCATCTTGGCCGACTGCACGATCATCATCAGCCCGTAGTCGTCCGAGGTCACGTTCCCGCGGGCCTCGATGGGCTGGGCCACCAGTAGGTCCGAGAGCTCGTCTCGGACCACGTCCGTGGACATGGCCTCCTTCGCGCCCGCGATGGCCTCGTCCATGGTCTTGTCCAGGAGGGCCTCTGTGAGCTCGCGATTAAAGACCGCGGTCAAGGCGCCGCTCCCGTCGTCCAGGACGGCCTTCACCCGCAGGTCCGGCTCGCCCTTGACATCCCCGTGGATGCGGCAGGCGCCCTTGCGCAGGACCCGCCGGCACTCGGGGCAGCGGTAGACCAGGCCGGAGCCTTCGCGCAGGTCGATGAGGATGCCCCGCACGGTCACGTCGACGCCGCCGCCGCGCTCCGCGAGGTCCTCGACCCACATCCGCGGGCTCTCCCCTATCTGCGCCGCGGGCGGGAGGGCGTTCGGCGCGAGCTTCGTGACCGTCGCGCGGTCGTCGAAGCTGATCTGGGGGATGCCCCGCCACGATTTGACGTAACCGCCTTCGATGCGCACGACCTCGTCCTCCTTGAGGCCGAAGTCCTTCCAGGCGCTGAACTGGCACTTGCCCGTCTCGTCGGCGAGGACGCCGCTGAAGACGGACTTCTTCGTGCCGTCCACCTCGACCTCACGGACCTCGACGGACAGGATGCGCGCGGTCACCGCCACGTTCGACGCGCCCTCGCGCAGCCCGACGACCTGGAAGGGCGTCGGCTTGCCGACGTAGGACTGGCCCACGCCCGACCCGGGCTTGTACTCCGGGAGGGCGTCGGGGGCCTCCTTGGCGACCGTCGTGCGCACGCCGAAGTTCAGCTGGACCTGGCCGCGGTACTCCTTCGTATAGGCGTTCTGGATGCGGACGACGTCCCCCTTCACCAGGGGCACGTTCAGCGGCTCCCACGCGGTGAAGGGCACCGTCGCCGAGGGGTCGCCCAGGATCCCGTACAGGATCCGCTTGGTGCCGCTCTCCACGGTCACGTCCTTCTCGTTCACGCTCACGATCCGTGCGAGCAGGTTCACGCTCTGCTCGCCGGGCATCAGCTCTCGGATCGTCTTGTTCACGCCGACCGCGAGCCCGGCGGGGTTCCCGCCGTGCTTCTTCACGATGGACCGCTTCGCCGTGTCCAGCGAGACGCGGTAGACGTTCAGGTAGCTCGAGAGCTCCTTCTCCACTTCCTGCTCACTCACTTTTCCGCCGAGCGCCCGGGTGATGTCGTGCACATGGGGCGCCAGTTCTTCCTTCACAGAAGTCA
>JBBSVS010000170.1:0-3772 GCA_038046665.1 Thermoplasmatota archaeon | reverse complement strand
GTCTCCCGCATGAGGTATTCCTTGAGCAGGACGCGGCGGACGTTCTCCACGATAATCCGCTTGTCCTTGCGGCGCTCCGTCTTCGCCTGCGCCACCTCAGCTCACCTCCGCGAGGACGATCTCCAGGTTGACCGTGTCATGGTTCCACGGGCTGCTCCGGCCGTACGCACGGGGCCGGGAGCCCTTCGTGATCGCGCCCTTGTGCGCGTTGATGACCGCGATGCGCATCGCGTCGGGGTCGTCCTTCCCGGTGAACTCCGCGTTCGCGACGGCGGACTCGAGCACCCGCAGGAAGGCCTTGGCCGCCTTCACAGGATAGCGGGCGGGGCCTACGCCGGCCTTGTGGGCCACCCACCGCTTGTACCTCTTCATTGGCACCGGCTGCTTCAGGGTGATGACCTTCTCCAGGTACTCGCGTGCATGCTCCACGGACTTCCCTCGGAGGGCCCGCGCGAGCTCGACGCTCTTCTTCCAGGCGATGGGCAGCTCCCTGCCATAGGCGCGCGCCATCGTCTCGATTTTGTAATCCGCGGTGTACCCGAGTTTCGTCATCGCGGCACCTACTTGAGCGGCATGAACTTGGACGAGCGTGTCGCCCCGACGCCGGGGCCGCTGTGCGCGACCGCCTTGCGGGTCATCGCGAACTCGCCGATGTAGTGGCCAATCATCTCCGGCTTGATGTCCACGCTGACGAACTCCTTGCCGTTGTGGACGGCGACCTTCTTCCCCACGAAATCGGGAAGGATGGGCACGTCGCGGCAATGCGTGCGGACGGCCTCCTCGCCGCCGTTCGCACGGAGCTTCTCGATGAATGTCATGCGCTCCTCGTCGATCCCGCGGACGAAGGAACGGCGCGCCCTTGCCGGGAGGAGCTCGACGATCTCGTCGAGGGTCATCGCCTTCATTTCCCCGAGCGTGTACCCGCGGTACGTGAACTCCTTCTTCCGGCGCGTCTCCACGAGGCCCGCGCGCTTGCGCAGCTTCCTCCGGGCCGCCTTCGCCAGACCACCCATCTTCTTCGCCATGCGCGTCTACCTCCTGCGCTTCGCCTTGAGGCGCTTGGGCTTCGGGGACAACCGGCCGACCTTGCGGCCGGGAGGAGCGTCATAGCCGACGGTGGACGGCTTCCCGACGTGCTGGTGGGATCCGCCGCCGTGCGGGTGGTTGACCGCGTTCATCGCGACGCCGCGCACGCGGAAGTAGGCCTTGCTCAGGGAGCGGAAGGCATGGAACTTCTTTCCCGCCTTCGTGAAGGGCTTCTCGCCGCGGCCCGCGCCCGCCACCGCACCGATCGTTGCGCGGCACTGGGGATGGAAGGGCTCGAACTGGCCGCTCGGCAGCCGCACGACCGTGCGCTCGCCCTGGCTCACGACGACGGCCTGCGTGCCCGCCGCGCGGACGAACCGCCCGCCGTCCCCTGGTCGCCGCTCGATGTTGTAGACGAGCGTGCCCTCGGGAATCTCGCCCAGGGGGAGCGTGTTCCCCCGGTCGATGTTGGGCTGGCCCACGGTGACGTTCTGCCCGACGGTGAGCCCGTCGCAGGCGATCATGAGGACCTCCTGGCTCCCGTACTTCACGCGGGCCAGTGGCGCGGAGTGGCCCGGGGCCTGGAAGATGTCCACGACGACGCCCTCTCCGCGCAGGTGCGGGTGAATCACGGGACCGGGATGGCGGTGGCTCGGGGATCGATACGTCGGGGATGTCCCACGTCCGCGCCTCTGGGTCTGAAGATTCTTTCCCATCAGCTCGCCTCCTTCCACACAGCGCATCGAGGCGAACGTGAGTACGTTCGGGCACCTCTCCCGAGTAAGGTGATCCCCTCGAAATGCATCTCCGTAACATCCTGGAGGTTGCACTGACCGGCCGCGGCGGATTTCGCACTATGCGCCCCTTGGGGAACGCGCACTCGCTGCGCAGGAAGGCAGAGACGGGCACTGGTTCCCCGTTTCGCCACGCGACCGCCCTCACCCGAGGGCAAGGGGTGTGCGGTTCCACCCCGGTGCCCTCCGGAATGACGCCGTGAGGCCTCGCTGCGTCCTGACCCGTGCGGGAAAGGCGTAAGGGCTGAGCCGACCGGAGAGGAGTCATCCCGTGCAAAGCGTGGTGACAGAACCCCCATCAGAACACCCCAATCCGCATGCCGATTTCCTCCGCAGAGTACCCTTCCTTGAGTTTGATGATCGCGTGCTTCCCGTCCTTCCGGATGAACGTGTTCACGCGGACGACCTTGGCCTCGAACAACTCCTCGAACGCCTTCTTGATGTCCGTCTTCGTCGCCTCGCGGTGCACGAGGAACTCCAGGCGGTTGCCATCCTTCAGCTCCTGTGCGGGCGTGCCTTGGAGCATGTTGAGGGTCTTCTCTGTGACATAGGGGTGCAAGAGGATATCGTGGGGTTTCATGGCTGCCAACTCCGCAGGACCTCGAGGGCCCCTTCGCTGAAGACCGCGAGCCGGCCGGGGTCGCCGCCGGGGGCGAGGATCTCCGCGTTTAGCGCGGCCGGGGTGATGACTTCGACGCCAGGCAGGTTTCCGAAGAGACGGCGCACCTTCTCGGGCGCCTTGACGACCACGAGGAGGCTCTTGGGCTGGCGGTACCGGCGGTCGCGCATCTTGCCGCGGCCCGCGCGGATGTGCCGGCCCTCCTTGGCCCGGACCACGTCGGAATCGAGGCCGAGCCGCCGCAGGATTGCGAACCCTTCCCGGGCCGCGCCCGTCTCGGGCTCCAGGGACTCGAGCTTGTCCTCGATGACCACGGGGAGGCTGAGCTCCTCGTTGAAGCGGTGTCCTCGCGCCGCCACCAGGTCGGCGTCGCGCAGGGCCGCGAGGGCCGCGTTGCGCGCGAGGTGCCGCTCATGGAGGTTGACCTTCTTGGCCCAGACCTTCTCCGGTCGGGGCGGGTGGGCCCGCCGGCCGCCGACGGTGCCGGGGGCCTGCGCGCCCGTCATTGTGCCCCGGATGCGCGGGACCCGCGAGACGCCCTTGCCCTTCCCGGACCACCGGACCGAGTGCCGCATGCCCGCCCGGGGAGCGGGACCGTAGGCCTGCCGCCGGTTCGCACGGAAGGCCGTGACCGCGCGGCGGATCAGGTCGACGCGGATCTCGGATCGGAAGACGAGGGGGAGCTCGACGGACTTCACCGGCTCGCCGTCGACGGAGTACACCCGGACCTGGCCGGGCTTCAGCGGCGCCACCTCCTTCTTCTTGGGCTTCTCCTCTTTGACGGCCTTCTCCGCCCGGGCCGCGCGCCGCGTGCGGCGCTTCTTGGGGGCCTCCTCGGCCTCCGGCGCCTCTTCCGCTTCGGGTTCCTTGGAGGCCTTCTCCTCTTCCGCCATCCTCAGGCCCCCTGCTTGGACTGCCGCGAGATGAAGGTGACCTCGGGCGACTTCTCGAGCTTCACGAACCCGCCGCGGGCCGAGTCCCGGAGGCGGATGAGCCGCTTCGTGGGCCCGGGGATCGAGCCGTGCAGGATCACGTAGGGATTCCGGACGACCCCGTAGTTCAGGAAGCCGCCGTCGGGCGTGATCTCCTCGCCCTTCTCGCCGATCTTGAGAATCCTCTTGTTGTATTCCGTACGTTGATGATACCCGAACTGGCCCGCCTGGGGCACGGTCGGGCGGACGTACCCGGGCTGGAAGTTTCCCAGGGTGCCGATGTTCCGTCGATGCTTGGAATTCTTGTGGCTCAGCAGGCGCGTGCCCCATCGCGTGTGGTGGCCCTGCCAGCCCTTGCCCTTCGTGATCGCCGCGACGTCCACCATGGACCCACGAGGGCC
>JBBSVS010000169.1:0-2247 GCA_038046665.1 Thermoplasmatota archaeon | reverse complement strand
CGGCAGGCCACGAAGGCCAGGGACGTACTGGACTTGTACCTGATCGAGAGAGACCTCGGGTTCTGCGTCGAGGACCACCTCGACGCGGTCCGGAGGAAGGTCCAGTTCAGCGCGGAACGGACGGAGCGCTACCGACGGCACGTGGCGGCACCCGGGGAGCGGTTCAAGACCCTCCTCGAGGAAGACGTCCGGCCCCTTCTCCTGCGGGGGATCGACCTGGAGGGATTCGAGGCCTATCGGAGGCGCATCCTCGGGGTCCTCAAGGCCCAGGGTCGAGAGCTTCGCGAGGCGAGCCGGGGCGGGAGGCCGAGGAGCGGAGGATCGGAGCGTCGGGCGAAGCTCCCTCCCGACCAGAGCGTCCGCTGAACGGCCCTTGTAGACGGTGCACAAGATCACGCCCGCTCGGGGCTTCTCCCGAACCCGCTCTCAGACGGGCGGGCGGAGGACATCCGCCACCCGGGCTGTGGTTCCGGGCCCGGAAGGCCCCCACCGCACGTCGTGCCCGTTCCCCGCGAGGACGTCCGGAAGGTACGCGTCCACGAGGAGCGCCAGGGAGATCGGCTCGAGGACGGTCGGTGGGGCGTGGGCAGAAGCGACGGACCGTTTCTGCGTGACGCGCCAGAGCGGCGGCCGTCGGAGGGCGAGGGCCCCGAGCACGGAGAACACGGCGACGAGCTCGAGGACCCAGTACAGGTAGATCCCGGGACAAGTCCAGGTCCCGGAACGTCTGCCAGGCCGCGGGCCTTCCTGGGCGAGGCCCAACAAAGCCGAGGGCTCGCCAGACCTTCACGGCCCCTGGCGCGACCTATAAGAGGATGGACCTATATTCATCTGCTGTAACCTACCATGAACAGGGGACTTTTGAAAAATGAGTATAGGAAAGGACTCTCCAGCCTGGAGAGTCGCATCCTCTCGGACCTGGCGTTCCGGGGGAAGACCTTCTTCGCTCCCTCCGATCTGAAGGAATATGCCGTCGATGCGGGGCGCTTCCTGCACCGCCTGCGGAGGAAGGGATGGATCGCATGGGTGAAGCGCAATCTGTACATGATTGCCCCTCTCGACGCCGGCCCCGCGGGCGCGCGGGCCTACACCGTCCACAGCCTCGTGCTGGCTTCCCACCTCGCGTCCCCCTCCTACATCGGTTTCTGGAGCGCGCTGAACTACCACGGGATGACGGACGCCACGCCCCCGGCCGTCTTCGTCGCGACGACGGTTCCGCGGAGCCGCCGCACGGTGTTCGACGTCCCCGTGGTCTTCGTGACCCTGCGCCCCTGGAAGATGTTCGGCACGACGCGCGAGCGGATCGAGGCGGAGGACATCCTCCTCACCGACCCCGAGAAGACGATCGTGGATTGCCTCGACCATCCGGAGCACGCGGGCGGCATCCCGCTCGTCGCGGAAGCCCTCCGCGAGGCGTTCGATTCCCTCGACTTCCCCCGGGTCCTCCGCTACGCCCGGAGGAACCGGAACTCGACGGTCCTCAAACGGCTGGGGTACCTCCTCGAAGCGTCCGGTCGCGGGGCGGGAGCCGCGCGCATACGCAACGAGTCCCTGGGCAAGGGGTACTCGAAGCTGGATCCCGATCTGCCCGCGAAGGGGCCGATCCGCGAGCGTTGGCGGCTCCGCATCAACGTGCCGCGCGAGCTGCTGGAGGGATGAGACGCTCCGCGCGGGAGAGCTCCGGGTCCTGGCCCGCGCCCGAGGGTTCCCGGTGGATGTCGTCGAGAAGGACTACGTCCTCGGATGGCTCCTCGCGGGGAGCGGTCGATCCTCCGCCGCGCTTGGGCTCGCGTTCGATGGCGGGATGGCGTTTCCGATGCATCGACGGCGTGGCGGATGGGCGCGGACCCGCGCGACGACCCGCCTCGCCGCAGTCCTCCGCCGCCCCTGCGGGGGTCATCCGAGGGACCGGACGAAGGCTCGGTAGAGTAGGGGCGAGCAGAACCATCCTTCCGCGATCATCCGCTCCACGGCTTGCACCGCTTGGTCGCTCGATAGCAGGCCCCGCTCCACGAGGAGGTGGAGGAGGTACAGGGAGCCTCCCACCTTCGCTCCGCGGGCGCGGGCCGCGGAACGGAGACTTTCGTCGTCGGCCAGGAGGCGCGCGCCCGTCTCGACCGCAAGGCCGAGGGCCTCCCGGTCAGCCTCCGAGAGCCGCGGGTCCTCGCGCAACCGCGCCAGGAGGCTCTTCGAGCCCACCGGGCGCACGCGGAATCGTCCCGCCGAGATGAGCCGCTCGAGGACCTG
>JBBSVS010000168.1:0-7751 GCA_038046665.1 Thermoplasmatota archaeon | reverse complement strand
GAGGTGGTCTCCATCGGGCCGCCCTCGATCGACTGGCTCGGCGTGCCCTTGACCACGAAGGACCAGACCTTCGGCGTCCTCGTCGTCCAGAGCTACACGGAGGGCGTGCGCTACGACGAGGAGGACCGCGACGTGCTGAAGTTCGTCTCCACGCAGATCGCGATGGCCATCGAGCGCAAGGAATCCGAGGACGCGCTGCGGGAGCAGGACCGCTTCCTGTCGACGCTGATCAGCAACCTCCCCGGCATCGTCTATCGCTGCAAGAACGATGCCACCTGGACGGCGGAGTTCATCAGCGAAGGCGTGTACGAGCTCACGGGCGTCCACGCGGAGGAGATGATCGGGAACCCGGAGAAGTCCTACGGCCATTTCATTCATGAGGACGACCGCGACCAAGTCCGGAGGGACGTGCAGGACGCGGTCAAGGAGAACCGACCGTACCGGCTCACCTACCGCATCCGGACCGCCCGCGGCAAGACCAAGTGGGTCTGGGAGCAGGGCCGCGGCGTGTACGACGCGGATGGACAACCCGTCGCCCTCGAAGGCTTCATCACCGACGTGAGCCCGTGGAAGGGCGTCGTCGAAGAGACCCACGTCCCCGCGAAGCGCTGATCGACCGTCGCGGGAACGGACGTCGAACGCGCGCACGGGGCCTCCTTCGATGTGTGCATGAATCCGTTTGGAGGGACCATCCATGCAATGCTTACGGAGGGCATCATTTGACATGATGTGCCATGGGCACGGACCCCATCCTCTACCCGAACATCTACGACACGGAAGGCTTCCGGCGGCTGGACATCTCCGGGGATGTGGGACTGGACATCCTCATCCACCTGCATAACCCGACGTGGTTCGACCTGACGTCCGGATGAGCTCCGAGAGCGCGAGGTTTATCAACCCGCGCCTATTCTCGCGAGCCGCATGCGCTCCCTCCACCCGGAGATGTGCCCGAGGTGCGGCAAGTTCACCTACAACTGGCACTACCTGCAGGTCCGGATCCACCTCAAGTGCGAGCACTGCGGCTACGAGGACAACGTGAGCAACACGCCGATCTCCGGGGTGCAGGTGAGCAGCGACAGTCGGACGCCTGGAATGAAGGCGGCCTAGGAGGGGAGACGATTGCCCGAAGGCACGGTGACGTTCGACGTGCGCGCGCCCGTGGACCGCGTGTGGTCTTTCTTGAGCGACGTGCGAAAGGTGGGCAGCTGCGTCCCCGGCGTCGAGAACATCGAGATCGTGGACGAGAAGCGGGCGACGTGGGACTTGAAGGTGAAGATCGGCCCCTTGTCGCAGACCATGCGGGTGGCCACGGAGACCCTCGAGCAGGTGCCTCCGTCCCGTGCGCGTTTCAAGGGCGTGGCGGACAACGCGGACATGCTCGGGACCATCGAGCTCACGCCGAAGGGCGACGCCACCCAGGTCGTCTACACGATGAACGTGACCGCGAAGGGCCCCCTCGCACGGATCATGGACAACTTCATGAAGTCCAAGCTCAAGTCCCAGGGGGACGAGTTCGCGGCGAATGTGAAGAAGGCCCTCGAGGGCTGAGCTCCCTGGGGACGGTCACGCGGCGGGCGGGACCATGGACGTGCCTTCCGCTTCGGCGAAAGACATGGCCCGCGCGGCTTCCGGGTGCCGTCGCGGGAAGTCCTTGATGTAGGCCCCGTAGTAGGGCACGCGGTTCGCGACCACCGTACGGAACGCATCCCGTACGCTCTCCAGATCGAGCCCACGCGTGGGGACGAGGTCGTCGTTGCGGTTGAGACACCCTTTGAGCTCGCCCTTGTGCGTCACGCGGATGCGGTGGCAGTTCATGCAGAACTCCGCGTTGTACACGGGGTCCACGACCTCGACCTCCGCCCCGTTGAAGATGTAGATGGAGCGGTGGTGCATTTCGCGCACGAGGACCTTGTCCGCCCTGGCCTCGAGCCACTTCTTGACCCCGTCGATGTCCACCATCCAGTCCCGGTGGTCCACGAGCTCGGGCATGAACTGGATGAGCTGCAGCTTGAGTCCATCGCCATCGCCGATGAACTCGATCATCTTGGGGATGTACGGGAGGGTCTGCTTGAACACGACCATGTTGAGCTTGACGGGCTTGAGGCCCACGCGCAGGGCTTCCTGGATTCCCTGCAGCACCGGGTGCAGATCGCCTTTCCGAATCTCCTTGAAGGTCTCCGGGTCCAAGGAGTCCACGCTCACGTTGACCCGCTTTAGACCCGCGTCCCGCAGGGCCTCGGCCCGCCTCGCGAGCATGGAGCCTTTCGTCGTCATGGACACGTCGGGGATCTGCCGGACCGTGCGGTCCACGATCTGTTCCATGTCCAGGCGAACGAGGGGCTCTCCCCCGGTGAACTTCACCGAGCGGATGTCGAACTCCCGCGCCACGCGGACGAGCCTCTCGATCTCGTCCACGGTCATCTCTTCCTCGTGGGGCATGCGGGGCTTGAGGATGGGTCCCAGGCCTTCGTCGTGGCAGTAGATGCATCCGAAGTTGCAGCGCTTCGTCACGCTGATCCGGATGTCCGTGCCCCCCCTCCCGAAGGCGTCGAAGAGCATGTCCGCGTAAGGAAACCCGCGACCTCATCTTATAGTTGTGGTGGCCCGAAAAGCGGCGACGTGCACGGCCTTCGATGGCGTGCGGTGGCAGTCCCTCGATTCAGAAGCGTCGACGTCGATGCGGCGGACCTCGGTCCCTGCGGCCGCCATCGTGCGGTCGTTGCCCGTGCCCGCGGGGATGTCCCCCCTCATGGCCGCGCACCTTCGGTGGCGGCGGGGCGGTGTAGTCGAAGTCCGGGAGGGTGACGCGCGGGATGGGCCGGCCCAGGGCCTTCTCGATGCCGCGCAGGTCCCCCTCGTCCTCCGGCGCCACGAAGGTGATCGCCTCGCCCTCCGCCTCCATACGGGCGGTCCGCCCGACGCGGTGGATGTAGTCCGTGGGCATGGCGGGAGCGTCGTAGTTGACCACGTGGGAGATGCCCTCCACGTCGAGGCCTCGGGCCGCGACGTCCGTGGCGATGAGGACCTGGTGCTGCCCGCTCCGGAAGCCCTCGAGGGCCGTCTCCCGCTGGCTCTGGCTACGGTCCCCGTGGATCCTCGCCACAGGGAAGCCTGCGTACTCGATCTGACGGGCCACGCGGTCCGCCCGCCGCTTCGTCCGGACGAAGACGAGCACGGACAGCATGTCCTCCCTCCCGAGGAGATGGGCCAGGAGGGCCGTCTTGAGATGCTGCGGGACCGGATAGACCTGGTGGCGGATCTTCGGCGGAGGCCGGTAGGGCGGCGATGAGGCGATGCGCACGGGGTTCCGCATGATGCTCCTGGAAAGTTGCTCGATCTCCGGAGGCATCGTCGCGGCGAACAGGAGGGTCTGGCGTTCCCTCGGGAGCGCGCCCACGATCCGCCGCACATCCGGCAGGAAACCCATGTCGAGCATCCGGTCCGCCTCGTCGAGGACGAGGACCTGCAGCCCGCGGAAGTCCACGTTCCGGCGGTTCATGTGATCCAGCAGCCGCCCCGGCGTGGCCACGACGACGTCCACTCCGGACCGCAAGGCATGCTCTTGGGGGGCCATGCCGACGCCCCCGTACACGGCCTGGCCGCGGATGCGGGTCCCCTTCGCGAAGGACCGGAGCGCCGTCTCGGTCTGGGCCGCGAGCTCGCGGGTCGGGGACAGCACGAGCGTGCGGGTCCGGCCCGCGGTCTCCCGCATGAGACGCTGGAGGATGGGGAGGAGGAACGCGGCCGTCTTGCCGGAGCCCGTCTGGGCGGTCCCGATCACGTCACGTCCGGAGAGGACGGCCGGGATGGCCTCCCGCTGGATGGGGGTCGGGTTCTCATAGCCCATCGTGCGGACGGCCCGAAGAAGGACCGGGTCGAGGCCGAGATGGTCAAAGGAAGTCGTCGCGGACATCGGCTAGGGTACGGCCCCGGGTCCATAAGACTTCCTGTGCGGTCCTCTGGGCGCCCCGTGCCCGCCCCGGACTCTTATCCTTGTCCGCTGGCCCTCCTCGCATTGACAAAGAACGTGCGCGGTTCCCTCCGGAAGTGAGCGCACGCGGTCTCCTTCCCTGACACGTCCGCATGACCTCCTCGGAGGTAAGGCTAAGACCGTGGACCTCTTCCGAGGGGCCATGCCCAAGGAGCTGTCCCCCTTCACCCGCTCGAACCAGGACCTGTGGAACGCCACGAGCGAGGAGTACCAGAACGCCCACCGTGCCGAGCTCGAGGACGATGTCCTGTGGGGTCCCTCCATGCCGCCCGAGGCCACGCTGGAGATCCTCGGCCCCTCCGTCGCGGGGAAGGACGTCCTCGAGGTCTGCTGTGGCGGCGGCCAGTGCTCCGTCTATCTGGCGGAGCGGGGTGCGCACTCGGTGGGGGTGGACCTGTCCGCGAAACAGTTGGACCATGCCCGTGCCTTCGCCCAAGAACGGGGTGTGGACGTTCGGTTCCTCGAGGCCAATGCGGAGGACATCTCGATGCTCCCTGACGCGAGCTTCGACATGGTCTTCTCCGCCTTCGCGCTGGGGTTCGTCCAGGACACCGCGAAGGCCTTCCGCGAGGTCCACCGCGTGCTCCGCCCGGGCGGCCTCTTCGCCTTCTCCTGGTCTTCGCCGTTCCATGTCTGTGTAACCCGGGAGAAGGACGGCAGCCTGCGGGTCACGCGGAGCTACTTCGACCGGAGCCCCATCGTCGACAACGTCGAGAAAGGCCGAGAGGTCGACTTCTACCGCACGTATGGCGATTGGCTGCGGGATCTGGTTCAGGCAGGCTTCGTCGTCACAGAGATCCTCGAGCCGGAGCCCCTGCCCAAGGAGAACACCTACCGGGACGATTTCCCGCTCGAGCAGATCCGCGTGGTGCCCGGCACGATGATTTGGCGGGCCCGGAAGCCTCGGCAGCTCTCCCTGTGATCCCAACGGGCTTCACCGGAGCCACGCATGGCAACCCTCGGGGACTTTCCGCAAGTACGTGATGGTCCCCGCCCTAGTAGTCCCGCAGGATGGGGCGCGTAAGACATGTAGGCCCGCCCTCGGCCTTCAGGGAGATCTCGTTCCCCCAGTACGTGTGCATGCGGCAGCCCGCGCCCTCCAGGAGCCCCTTTGTGACCGGGTTGCCCTCGAGCATAACGCAATCGCGCGGGGCTAGGGCGAGCACGTTGGGGGCCATCGTGTCGAACTCACTCTCCGGCACCTCGAGGAAGTCGAACCCGCGTTCCTTGAGCTCCTTCCACAGCGGCACCGGGAAGAGGGGTGGGTAGATGACGGCGAGGTCGCGGTCGACGAGGCTGATGAGGGACATGAGATGGAGGCACACCTGCGGGCCGTGGAAGTAGGGCAGGTCGACGGGGATCGTGTCGACGCCGACGGTCTTCAGGGCGCGCCGCAGCTGGCGGTAGCCCTCAGGGTTCGTGCGGAAGCCCTGGCCCACGGCGAGGGTGTCGTGGTCCAGCCAGAGGAGGTCCCCGCCTTCCGCACGGGCCTTGCCCCGCAGCGTGTACAGGATCGGGTCGCCGAGCTCCTCGAGACGGCTGGCGAGGGCCCTCTCCTCGCCCCGCCGGAGATCCTTGCCCATGCTCAGGACGATCGTCCCATGATCCGTGATCATGGACGGGTCGTAGACGAAGATCGCGTCGGCGCGGCCCGGCTGGATCTCGTCGTGGTAGGACACCTCCGCCCCCGATCGCTTCAGGATCGCGGTGAAGGCGTCGTGCTCGGTCTGCGCCCCCTCCAGATCCGGGCGGCCCGTGTAGGACCACTTCCGCGGGTCCTCCACGGCGAAGGCCCGATCCGGTCGCTTCACGAGCACCTTCCGCAGGTGTGCGACCATGCTCTGGCTGCCGTAGACGCGTCCCATGGACTCTCCCGCCAGGGTAACCGTGCGGGGCTCATACCTTCTCTGTCGAGATGCCTCGGGCTCTTGAGAACCCGAGAAGCAGGCGAAGAAGGTCTGAGCCGTCCGTCCACTTTTGTCAGGAGTCGAGGCGCTTGCTGCGCCGTCTCGACGCGCTGAATGTTCGCGTAAGGACTACACGGTTCGCGTAAGGACTACACGTTCCGCGCATCTATAAGGTTCCGTCCCTAGGGGCAGCCCACCTGGAGACAGGTGGAGGAGGTTACCATGGGCGCGGAGCATGCGCGGGATGCGCGCAGCAGTATCGTGGGCTTGGCCTCGGAGCGGTGGAATGTAGGGCGTGGAAGATCCCGGAATCCCGTGCGGATGGCATTGGCCGCCGGTGTGTTCCTCGCTTTCCTGCTTCCCCTCGTCGGCGTCGCGGCGGCGTCCCTGCAGGAGCCCACCGCGCCCGACCTCCTCGACCCGCTTTCCATCCCCAAGTATGTGAACCAGCTCACGGGCCCTCCGCCGGTCTATGAGCCGACCGTGAAGAAGGGCGGCAAGGAGATCTCCTACACGGTCGACATGACCGCGTTCTCGGAGCAGATCCTTCCGCCGGGATTCCCGCAGACCCCCGTCTGGGGCTACGGCGGACTTGCGCGGGACCCGATCACGGGCGCACCGCTCGGATACGTACGGAACGCGCCCGGACCGAGCTTCGAGGCACTGAAAGGCGTGCCGATCACCGTGAACTGGGTCAACCGCATCGACACGGCCCACATGTTCCCCGTAGACCCGACCCTGCACTGGGCGGACCCAAACGGCCTCGGGATGCCGATGGGCGACTATCCGGAATATCCGCCAGGGTTCCCGGCGGCCCAGAGCCCCGTGCCGCTCGTGACGCACCTCCATGGCGGCGAAGTCCCGTCCGCCTCGGACGGAGGACCGGAGGAGTGGTTCACCTGGGACGGGATCCACGGCCCCGCGTACAGCACGTACCGTCGGACGGACGCGAACGCGGCGGTGTACTGGTACCCGAACTCCCAGCCCGCCACGACCCTCTGGTACCACGACCACGGCCTCGGCGTCACGCGGATCAACGTAATGTCGGGCCTGGCGGGCTTCTACTTCCTGCGGGATCCGAGCGATACGATTGCGCCGTACCTCCCGAGCGGGCAGTTCGAGATGCCCCTCGTGATCCAGGACCGGAACTTCTACGCGGACGGGTCCTTCTTCTACGGCGCCGAGGGCGTGAACCCCGACATCCATCCGTACTGGATGCCCGAGTTCTTCGGGGACGTGATCATGGTGAACGGGAAGGTCTGGCCCAACATGGACGTGGCCCAGGGCCAGTACCGCTTCCGCCTCCTCGACGGCTCGAACGCGCGGTTCTACACCCTGAGCTTCCTGGACCAGTCGAGCGGCACGCGGATGCCCTTCCAACAAATCGGGAGCGACGGCGGCTACCTGCGCGCGGCTGCGCCCCTGAGGGAGCTGACGATGGCGCCGGGGGAGCGCGCGGACATCCTGCTGGACTTCTCGAACCTGGCACCCGGGACGACTGTCCTCGTCTCGAACCGCGCGAAGGCGCCGTTCCCGCGCGGGGAGGCTGCGAATCCGCAGACGACGGGGCAGATCATGCAGTTCACGGTGACCGCGACGCCGGGCCCCGCTCCGGCGACCTTGCCGCCGATCCTGAACTCTGCCCTCGAGCCGTTCCCCTCCCTGCCCGTGCCGACGAAGACCCGATACTTGACCCTCGTCGAGCTTGACGGCCCGGAAGGGCCCCTGGGAGCCCTGCTAAACGGGCAATCCTGGGACGCCCCGATCTCCGAGTGGCCCGTCGCGGGCACGACGGAGGAGTGGGTCATCGCGAACCCGACCGCGGACACGCATCCGATCCATCTGCACCTCGT
>JBBSVS010000167.1:0-1630 GCA_038046665.1 Thermoplasmatota archaeon | reverse complement strand
GAGCGGTTCCTCGACCTCAATCTGACCGGAGACCACAACATCACCACGGGCAAGGTGTACCGCACGGTCATCGAGAAGGAGAGGCGCGGGGACTACCTGGGCCGCACGGTGCAGATCATCCCGCACATCACGGACGAGATCAAGTCCCTGATCAAGGAGGTCGGGGACAAAGAGCGCGCGGACGTGGTGCTCATCGAGATGGGCGGGACCGTGGGGGACATCGAAGGGATGCCCTTCCTCGAGGCGGTCCGCCAGCTCGGCCGGGAGGTCGGCAAGGAGAACGTCCTCTTCGTGCACACGACCCTCGTGCCCGTGATGGGCGCGGTGGGCGAGCAGAAGACGAAGCCCACGCAGCAGAGCGTCCGCGAGCTGCGGGCCTCGGGGATCCAGCCAAACGTGATCATCGCCCGCGGGGAGCGGTCCCTCGAGCCCGACGTGAAGAAGAAGATCGCCTTCTTCTCCGACGTCCCCGTGGAGGGCGTGGTCAGCGCGCCCGACGCGGCGACGATCTATGACGTGCCTCTCCTCTTCGACGGCCAGGGCCTCACGGAGTACATCGTGAAGACACTCAACCTGGAGAAGCGCCAGGAGGACATGGAGGAGTGGAAGGGCTTCCTGGACCGACTCAAGAACCCGGAGAAGGAAGTGACGATCGCCCTCGTGGGCAAGTACACGCACCTCAAGGACTCCTACATCAGCCACATCGAGGCGTTCCACCACGCATCCGCGGCCACGCGGGTCCAGGTGAACCTGCGCTGGGTCGAGTCCATGGACATCGAGAAGAAAGGAGCGAAGATCCTCGAGGGAGCGGATGGGATCCTCGTGCCCGGGGGATTCGGGGACCGCGGGATCGAAGGGAAGATCGCCGCGACGCGGTACGCCGCGGACAACGACATCCCCTTCCAGGGCGTGTGCCTCGGGTTCCAGTTGGCCACGGTGGGCTTCGCACGCGAGGCGCTGGGACTGAAGGAGGCCAACAGCTCCGAGTTCAATCCGAAGACCCCACATCCCGTTGTGGATCTGCTCCCGGAGCAGCGGGGCGTCAAGGATCTCGGTGCGACGATGCGCCTGGGGGCCCACGAGATCCTGCTCCAGGAAAATTCGAAGACCGCGAAGCTCTACGAGTCCGCGAAGATCTTCGAGAGGCATCGCCACCGGTACGAGATCAACCCGGACTATCTCGAGAAGCTCGAGGCGGCGGGACTGAAGTACGTCGGCCGCTCCGACGGCGGAAGGAGGATGGAGGTTCTGGAGCTCAAGGGCCACCGCTACTTCATCGCGTCCCAGTTCCATCCCGAATTGCGTTCCCGTCCGCTGCGGCCGTCCCCCATCCACACGGGCCTCGTTCGCGCGGCCGCGAGCTGAGGGTAAACCTTTAAAGTGGGGCGACCCTTGGTCGTGTCCCATGTCCGGCCTCACCTATGAACAGCTCCTCGCAAGGGCCAAGAAGGCCCTCCCCGACGCCCTGAGCAGCGGGGAGCGGTTCCAGGTCCCCGCCCCGGACATCGTCTACGAGGGCAAGACGACGATCCTCCGGAACTTCGAGGACATCGTCCAGGCGATCCGCCTGAATCCTGACATGGTCCTCACCTACCTTCTGCGGGAACTCGGGACCGCGGGCACCCTCGAA
>JBBSVS010000166.1:0-1074 GCA_038046665.1 Thermoplasmatota archaeon | reverse complement strand
AGCGATGCCGCGCAGCGACTGAGGCGATCCCTTGGGTTCCAGGTGCCGGAGCTGGGCCTGGGCGGAATCAACTCGATCCGTTGACTGCCACAGAAAATGAGGCATAATCTGAGGCAGTTGGAGGTGTCCATGGAAATCACCGTCGAGCGACCTCAGAGCGCGCTCACCCACGAGGGGGCGGGCGAGGTCTTCCAGATCGCGGAGCGGCAGCCCGTTCGGATCCGCCGGCGTGGCGACGCGCCGGACGAGGTCCTTCTCAACTACGAGCGCTACGAGGCGGAGACCCGCTTCCTGCGCAACCTGCTTCTCGTCGCGCGCGCCCTCCAGAAGGGCGTCGAGCAGATGCCGGACCTCGAGGGACTGCACTGGACGAAGCTGCTCGAGCCCGCGCTACGGAGGCAGATGCTGCTCGAGCTCCTCGAGGCGGGCCGTGCTTCGGTCGAGCGCCAGGACGCGGCGATCTTCAACCGCACGTGGAAGGGCTGGGCGAGCACCGGGGAGGTCCTGAACGACCCCGAGCAGTTCGCGGCGCTCACCCGTCCGATCGATCCGGCGCAGACGATCCCGCTGGTCCGACCGTAGGTGGCCGGACGCGAGACAGGCCGCTTCCGCGGCCCAAGGGACCGCCGTCCGCGGCGCGGCCGATCTACGAGATCCACGCCGAGGACAAGGGCGTCGAAAGGGGATGGCGAGACCTTACGGTCAGCCACGGTGGGAAGCTCCGCTTCTTCTACGACTACCTCTCACTGACCCCACTCACACCTCTCGGTGAGCGGGTGTTCGAGATGCAGGGTCCGCTCGCCGGGACATGGGAATGCGAAGTCGGCGGCGGCGCTCGTATCCGCTACATCGTCGATGAGACGAGCAAGCGGGTGATCATCCGTATGGCCACGGCCTCTCATCCGTAGCGGACTGCCGGCACCGTTTGGATAGTGGGCTCTTCGTGAATTAGCGGACTTGATCACAGGTCGGCGCGCCTCCCGTCGATCTCGAACCCGTCCTCGGCGCGCTCGCTCCGCTGGCGGCGGCCGGCGACGTTGCCTCGGGTCGGCGGTCTCCCCCTCGGCGGTCAAC
>JBBSVS010000165.1:0-2345 GCA_038046665.1 Thermoplasmatota archaeon | reverse complement strand
GGGCGCTTCCCGCCCGAAGAAGTTCATGCTCTGGATGAGGCCCGGCAGGCCGAGGAAGTGGTCCCCGTGGAAGTGGGTGAGGAAGATGCGGGAGACCTGCATGAAGCTCAGCCGGCTCTGCATGAATTGCCGCTGCGTGCCCTCCCCGCAGTCGAAGAGGATCACCTCCGGTCCCCGCTTCACCGCAATCGCGCTGACGTTGCGCTTGGGCGTCGGCCAGGAACCCGAGGTGCCCAGGAAGACGATCTGCATGGGCGGGTCCCCAACGCCCGCCACGTCTTAACGCCTTTGGGGCCGCCTCGCGCCAAAGCTTTATCGCCGCCCGGGGATGCCCGCCCGGGTCCGCACATGCTCTCCGTTGATGGGCAGTCCCTCGGCGTGGACGATTTCGTCCGCGTCGCGCGGGAGGGGGAGAAGGTCCGACTGGCGCCCGCCGCGGCGAAGCGGGTGGACGCGAGCCGCAAGGCCCTCGAGAAGATCATCGCCGGCGGCGCCGTGGCCTACGGCATCAAGACGGGCTTCGGCGAGCTCGAACACGTCGTCATCTCGGACAGCGATGCGAAGAAGCTGCAGTTGAACCTGCTCCGCAGCACCGCGGTCGGCCAGGGCGACCCGCTCCCGGCGGAGATCGTGCGGGGCGCGCTCCTCCTCCGGGCGAACACCTTGGCCAAGGGCTATTCCGGGGTGCGCCGCGAACTGGTCCTCCTGCTCCTCGAGATGCTCAACCGCGGCGTTCATCCCCGGATGCCCTCCAAGGGGTCCCTTGGGGCGAGCGGGGACCTCGCTCCCCTGGCCCACATGGGCCTAGTCCTCGTCGGAGAGGGACGGGCCGAATACCATGGGAAGGTCCTCGACGGGCGTGAGGCGCTGTCTCGCGCGGGCCTGAAACCGATTACGCTGGATCCCAAGGAGGGCCTCGCGCTGATCAACGGCACGTCGGTCATGACGGCGGTCGGAGCCCTCGTGCTCCACGATGGATTCGCCCTCCTCAAGGACGCCCAGGTCGCCGCCTCCATGTCCTTCGAAGCCCTTCGCGGATCCCCGGCGCCCTACGACGACCGCTACGTGTCCCTCAAACCCCAGCCCGGGGCCAGGGAGGTCGCGGCCAACCTGCGGCGCCTGCTCCGGGGCAGCGAGATCATCCCCTCCCACAAGGGCCCGCACCGGGTGCAGGACCCCTACTCGCTGCGGTGCATCCCCCAGGTGATGGGCGCGTGCCGCGCGGCCCTTGATCACGCGGCGCAGATCGTCCGGATCGAGATGAACTCGGCCACGGACAACCCGCTCATCTTCCCCGACGAGGTCGAGAGCGTGAGCGGCGGCAACTTCCACGGTCAGGCGGTGGCCATGGTCCTCGACCATGTGGCCCTGGCCCTGGCGGTCCTCGCCGGCTTCTCCGAGCGTCGCACGGCCCGCCTCGTCGACGGCCGCCTGAGCGAGCTCCCGGCCTTCCTGACGAAGGAGGGCGGGCTGAACTCGGGCATGATGATCGTCCAGTACGTGGCCGCGGGGTACGCGAGCGACAACAAGGTCCTCGCCCATCCGGCCTCCGCGGACTCCATCCCGACCTCCGCGAACCAGGAGGACTACGTGCCCATGGGCATGTCGGCGGCCCTGAAGGCGCGGGAGGCCCTGTCGAACGCGGCCCACGTGGTCGCCCTGGAGTATCTCACCGCGGCCCAGGGCCTCGAGTTCCTGGAGCCCCTGAAGGCGGGCATGGGCCCGCGCGCGGCTCGAACCTTCCTCCGCAAGGAGATCCCGCCGCTGAAGGACGACCGGGTCATGGCCGACGAGGTCACCCGCATCCTCGAATGGATGAAGGCGGGGGAACTCGTGGCCGCGGCCGAGAAGGCCGCCGGGACGCTCGCGTGATCATTCCGCGGCCGCGCCCAGGGGGCGGAAGCACACGGGGCAGCGGCCGACGCGGCTCGCGCACAGCTCGTGGAAGTCGCGGCCGCACGCGCACTGGAGGACCTTGAAGCCCTTCTTGATGACGCCCTTGCAGATCGGGCAGCGGGACTCCAGGTTCGCCACGAGCTTCTTCGGTTTCTCCGCGGCGGTCTGGGCCACCTCGACCTGGGCGATCATCTCCTGGATGTACTCCTTGTCGTCGAAGACGCGGTGGGAGACGATCTGGATCGCGAGGGGCACGGAGCCCGGGGCGGTCATCTTGATCCGGAACTTGATGGACTCCTTGCCGTGGGCGCGGACCGCGGGCAGGTCCTTGAGCCCGTCCGTCTCCGCGTCGCCGAGGACGCGCAGGCGCACGCCCTTCGCGAGTCCCTTGCCGCCGTTCTCCAGTTCGACGGCGGCGTCCGTCCAGTCGTTCAGCTGTGCGGGCCCGA
>JBBSVS010000164.1:0-3615 GCA_038046665.1 Thermoplasmatota archaeon | reverse complement strand
ATCGGGACCACGAGCGGGTCCAGATCCTCGACACCCCGGGCCTCCTCGACCGGCCCATGGAGAAGCGCAACAAGATCGAGCGGCAGGCCATCGCGGCCCTGGCACACCTGGCCGACGTGGTGTTGTTCCTCCTCGACCCGTCGGAGACGTGCGGCTTCCCCCTGGACGCCCAGATGCGCCTCCTGGAATCCGTGCAGCAGACCTTCCCGGGTGTCCCGGTCGTCGTCGCGGAGAACAAGATTGACCTGGTCCGCCCCGAGACCGTGCGGCCCCACGTGTCCGCGCTGACCGGAGAGGGCGTCCTGGAGGTCCTGGACCTCCTCCTGGAGAAGGTCACCAGCCGCGGTCCTGCAAGCGGGCCTCGATAGGCAGCGCCTTGGCATCGAGCCCCTTCATCGGGAGCCCGAGGCCCTTGGAGACCTCTGCCACGACGTTGGGGTCGTCGAAGTGGGCGACCGCGTCGACGATCGCGCGTCCGCGGGTCTCCGGGTTCTCGGCCTTGAAGATGCCCGAGCCCACGAAGACGCCGTCGCAGCCCATGATCATCATGAGGGCCGCGTCCGCGGGCGTGGCCACGCCGCCCGCGGCGAAGTTGACGACGGGCAGTCGGTGGATCTTCTTGACTTCCGTGAGGATCTGGAACAGCCCCTCGGTGACCTCGTCGAGGTTCTTGCCGGCGAAGACCACGTCAGCCTCGCGGACGGTGGGCTCCTCGCCCGCGATCGTACGGACCTCCTTGAGCAGTCGGGCGAAGTTCTCGGAGAACTTCGTGGCGATCGCGTAAAGCTGGTCCTTGTCACGGTCCTTGAGCTCCGCGATGGCCTCGTTCACCATCCACACGTGGCGCGTCGCCTCGACGATGTCGCCCGTGCCGGCCTCCCCCTTCGTGCGGATCATCGCCGCGCCTTCGTACATCCGGCGCACGGCCTCGCCCAGGTTGCGGCAGCCACAGACGAAAGGCACGCTGAACTCGCGCTTGTTGACGTGGAAGAACGGGTCCGCGGGCGTCAGGACCTCGGACTCGTCGATCATGTCGACGCCAAGGGCCTCCAAGGTCTTCGCTTCGGCCACGTGCCCGATCCGGCACTTCGCCATGACGGGGATCGTGACCGCGTCCATGATCTCCTGGATCCTCATCGGGTCCGCCATGCGCGCGACGCCGCCCGCGGCGCGGATGTCCGCGGGCACGCGTTCCAAGGCCATCACCGCGACGGCCCCGGCCTCCTCGGCGATGGCCGCCTGCTCCGCGTTGACGACATCCATGATGACGCCGCCCTTCTGCATCTTCGCGAAGCCGCGCTTGAGCAGTTCGGTCCCGAATCGAAGCCGGGTGAGGTCCAAGTCGAGGGGCATGGGCGCACTCCCGGGCGGACTTACGGGACGTCGGTATATCTACTTTTCCTCAGGGAGCGTCATGATAAGGAGGGACCCATGAAGACTCCGCTCTCTTGGATTCACATGCGCCGCACTCCCACAAACGCTTATGCGGCGGTCCCGATTCCGCACGCGGTCGCGTGAGAGTCGTCTGCGTGACGGGCATGCCCGCTGCGGGTAAGGAGGAGTTCCAGCAGGTGGCCGTGGAGCTCGGGCACACGGTCGTCCGCATGGGCGACGTCGTGCGCGACGAGGCGAGAAAACGGGGCCTTCCAATCACGGACGCGGCCGTGGGCGGCATGGCCAATGAGGAACGCGTGAAGCACGGCGTGGCCGTCTGGGCGGAACGAACGATCCCACGTGTGCGGGGCGACCGGGTCCTCATCGATGGGCTGCGCAGCCCCGCGGAGCGCGAGGTCTTCCGGAAGGCCTTCGGCAGGGACCTCATCGTCTTCGGCGTCGAGGCTTCCCAACGGACGCGGTGGGAGCGCGTGCAACGGCGCCAACGTCCCGACGACGCGAAAACGTTCAAGGAGTTCCAGCGACGCGACGCCCGCGAACTGGGTTGGGGCCTCGGTGAGGTCATCGCTTCCGCGGACATCACGATCGTGAACGAAGGCACCCTCGACGAGTTCTACGCCCGTGTGCGGGAGGAGCTGAGGAAGCTCGATGGCTAACCTGCCCATCCACTGGATCATGGCCCGCGCGTATTGCGCCGCGACCGAGGAGGAGGATCGAGTGGTGCGCGCGCTGGACACGGTCTGTCCGGCTGGGGAGAATCGTCGGGACGTGCTGGAAGGCCAGTACGGCAACCCGATCGTTCATCTCATGCGACGGATCGAGGATTCGAAGGACATCGTGCACGCCTGGGAGATCTGGGAGGACGCCGGTCTCATCGACTCGATCCGCCCCCAGGTCGATTCCCGCACGGACGAGGAAGGCATCCTCCACTTCCGCATCGACAAACAACGCGCGTTCGAGGGTACCTTCGCCCTCGCGAAGGACGAGGATTCCATCGACATCCAGGTGAAGATCAAGGCCTACCCGGCTCGCGAGGAAGCGATCCGCCGGGTCGTCCACGACCTCGTCGCGGAGGCGGCCTGATGCACCTCACCCGGGACCAGGAGCGGCTCCTGAACGAGGGCACGCCGGCGCAGCGCAAGGCCATGGGCATCCTCTGCGCCCTCGGCGACCTCTACGACGCCGAAGACCTCATCCGGATCACATCGGCCCACGTGTCCGGGGCGTCGTACAAGCTCATCGGCGACCCGGGCCTCGAGTTCATCGAGGACTTCTCGAGAGACGCGCACGTGGCTGTGCCCACCACGATCAACCCGCTCGGCACGGACCTGGCGCAATGGCGGGAGCTCGGCATCCCTCCGGAGTTCGCGGAGAAGCAGGCCCGCATCGCGCGAGCCTACGAGGACATGGGCCTGCGCCCTGTGTACTCGTGCACTCCTTATCTCCTCGGGGTTCGCCCGAGCCTCGGAGAGCATATCGCCTGGTCCGAGTCCAACGCGGTCGCCTTCGCGAACTCCGTCCTCGGCGCGCGGACGAACCGGGAAGGCGGGCCCTCGGCCCTCGCGGCGGCCATCGTCGGCGCCACTCCGAACTATGGGCTTCACCGGGATGAAGGCCGCCAGCCCACCCTGGTCCTCGATGTGCGCACGAAGGTCGAGGGCCTCGGGTTCTCCCTGCTCGGACTTCTCGCGGGCAATGAGGCGGGGGACGGCATCCCCTACTTCCGCGGCTTCGCCGCGTCGGAAGCGGACCTCAAATGGCTCGGCGCCGCCGCCGCGTCTTCCGGCACCTGCGCGATGTTCCACCTGGAGAAGGTCACCCCGGAATGGCGGTCGGCGAAGACCAAAGGGCTGCGGACCGTCCGCGTGACCGCGAAGGATCTCGAGGCCGTGAAGGGACACTATACGGACGGGAAGGACGCGGACCTGATCGCCCTCGGATCCCCGCAGCTTTCCGTCGAGGAGCTGAAGGAGGTCGCCGCCCTCGTGGAGCGCCATCCCCCGCGCATCCCCGTCTGGGTCTTCACGAGCCGCCTCGTCCGAGACGCATGTCCCGAGGCGGTCGCCACGCTGGAGCGTCATGGCGGCCGGGTCCTCGCGGACACCTGCCTCGAGGTCACCCTGCTGGAGCACCGCTTCACCACGGTGGCCACGCCCTCCGGGAAGGGGGCCTACTACCTACCCAGCCAGTGCAAGCAGAAGGTCATCCTGGACGACATCG
>JBBSVS010000163.1:0-7685 GCA_038046665.1 Thermoplasmatota archaeon | reverse complement strand
AGCTCTCCCAGCTGTGACGCCCACGGTCCTCAAATAGCCACAGGGCGATTCCCAAGGCCCATGGCCGCGCCGCGCTTCGCCGATGCGAACGCAAAGTACGAGGACGCGCGCATCGCCCTCTTCGGCGTGCCCTACGACCGCACGTGCTCCTTCCGCGGCGGATCGCGCTTCGCCCCGCGGGCCATCCGCCAGGCCTCTTGGAACTTCGAGAGCTACATGATGGACCACGGGCGGAGCATCACGGAGGTGCCCTTCACGGACCTGGGCGACACGCCCTCCTTCGGCCCGTCCGCGGAGATGGTCCAAGGCGTCTCCAAGATGGCGACCGATGTGGTCCGGGCCGGCAAGATCCCCATCGTGATCGGCGGGGAGCACAGCCTCGCGCCCGCGGTCGTCCGGGCCTTCCCCAAGGACGTCGGGGTCATCGGCATCGACGCCCACCTAGACTTCCGGGACTCCTATCTGGACGACAAATGGTCCCACGCCTGCTCCGCGCGGCGCTGCGCGGACCATGTCGGCGTGGAGCACGTGGTCTACATGGGCGTGCGGTCCTTCAGCGAAGAGGAGCGCGAGGACCTGGCGCGGCTCGGGCTCACCTTCGTCAGCGTCTACGACATCCACGAGCGCGGGATCACCGCGGCGACGCAGCACGCCCTCAAAGCGATCGACCGGGACAAGATCTACCTGACCATCGACATCGACGGCGTCGACCCGGCGTACGCCCCCGGCGTCGGAAACCCGGAACCCTTCGGCCTCGTGCCCCTTCAGGTGAAGCGGATGCTCCGCATCCTCGGACCCCACCTGGTGGGCATGGACCTGAACGAGGTGAGTCCCGCTTGGGACTTCGGGCAGACGTCCCTCCTCGCGGCCCGCCTCATCCGAGAGGCAATCATGGCCATCGGCGAGGCGCGCTCCTGAGTCAGCGATATCCGGGGATTTCCTTCTTCCTGGCCCAGATCGCGTCCAGGTCGAACTTCTTGTCCAGCTCCGCCTTCGACCGCTCGAGTGACTCGAGGTCCGTGGCCTCGCGGACGCTCGCCCGGAGTTTGTCGATCTCTTTCACAAGGGAGCCGTCGAACTCCACGCCGTTCAGGGAGAGGATCGATAGAGTGTTCTTCATCACATCCAGCTCGAGGCGGATACGGTCCTTCGTCCCCAGATCCAGGACGCGCTTGTTCACACTCACGAGGAACTCACGGTGCTGCTTCAGCGCGGAGAGGATGTTCTCAATCCGTTCCGCCGTCTTGAGCAGGTAGTCCTCGAGGCGGACGATGGATTCCTGCAGGTCCTGGATGACGCCGCGGTCCCCTTTCTTCGAACGTTCGCCGAGGGCCAAGGCACGGACGACCGCGTCCTGCCGGCGCTTCTGGGCCGCTGCGAGCTTCGCCAGGTCTTGGAGTCGCGCCTCCGCGCGTACGAGACGCCGGTTCACGGAGACGATCTCACGGCGCAACGCGGTGACCTCGACTTCCGTGACGCTGGCCTTTTTCGCGGCAGCCTTGTTCACCCGCCCCATCGGCCGTCGGAACCGGCAGGCACGACAAGAACGTTGGCCCTAGCTTGTCGAAGGCGGGAACGAACCATCCAATCGAGGAAGAAAAAGGCTCGACGGGCCCGGCCCCGCCTCGCGGCCTCGGGTTCCTCCCCCCCGCTTCTTTCACGTCCGAGTCCGGCCCGCGAACTCGGCGTCCCGGCCGCCCCGCGAGCACGCGGGAAAAAGGGCGTGGGCATCGGGGCCCGTCTCTAGCCATGCGATAGATTGGCACGGACGGCCAAATACTTTGCGTCGGTGCGCGGTGCGGCCCGAACGTTTATGTGCATTCGGACCTTAGGCTCGCCCCGGGGTGAGTCATGGGAGAGGGTTGGGCGGGTCCTCTGAACAAGCTGGACGATTTCGCCTACGAGATCCCGAGGTCCTACAAGCCGGCGATGCGCACGAGCGGGCTCATCTTCATCGACGAACCCATGCTCGCCCAGCTCCGCCAGGACCAGGCCGCCGAGCAGGTCGTGAACGTGGCCACGATGCCGGGGATCGTGGGACGGTCCATGGCCATGCCCGACATCCACTGGGGCTACGGTTTCCCCATCGGGGGGGTGGCGGCCTTCGACTACGACGAGGGCGTCATCTCCCCCGGCGGAATCGGATTCGACATAAACTGCGGCGTCCGCCTGCTGCGCACCGGCCTGACGGAGAAGGACGTGCGCCCGAAGATCCGGGAGCTTGTGGACACCTGCTTCCACAACGTACCCAGCGGCGTGGGCCAGGGCGGCTTGACGAAGGTCTCCCGCCAGGACCTGGACCGCCTGACCACGGAGGGCGTCGCATGGTCCGTGGAGAAGGGATACGCCTGGCCTGAGGACTTGGAGCATATCGAGGCGAAGGGACGCCTCCCCGACGCGGATTTCAGCAAGGTCAGCGAACGGGCCATCGCCCGGGGGAAAGGCCAGGTGGGGAGCCTGGGCTCGGGCAACCATTTCGTCGAAATCCAGAAGGTTGACCGCGTCTACGACGAGGCCGCGGCGAGGGCCCTGGGCATCGGCGAGGTCGGCCAGGTCTGCGTCATGATCCACACCGGATCGCGCGGTTTCGGCCACCAGATCGCTACGGACTACATCGCCGCCTGCGAGCACGTCGTCAAGCGCGAAAAGATTGAGCTCCCGGACCTCCAGCTCGCCTGCGCCCCCGTGGACTCGAAGGAGGGGCGGGACTACTGGTCCGCGATGTGCTGCGGCGCGAACTTCGCGTGGAACAACCGCCAGCTCATCACGTACGGCGTGCGGAACGCCTTCTCCAAGGTCCTCGGCCGGGACGCAGAGGAACTCGGCATCGAGATCGTATACGACGTGTGCCACAACATCGGGAAGGTGGAGGAGCACACGGTAGATGGGAAGCGCCGCAGGGTCGTCGTGCACCGCAAGGGAGCCACGCGGGCGTTCCCACCGGGCCACCCGGAGACGCCGGCGAAGTACAAGGAGGTCGGCCAGCCCGTCCTCATCCCGGGGGACATGGGCACGTGCTCCTTCGTGCTCGTCGGCCTGCCGACGGCCATGGAGCGCTCCTTCGGATCGAGCTGCCACGGCGCCGGAAGGCAGATGTCCCGCGCCGCAGCCACGCGCAAATACCGCGCGAACGAGGTCGTGAAGTCCCTGAGTGACCGGGGGATCTACCTCCACGCCGCGACGAAGGCAGGGATCGTCGAGGAGGCTCCGGGCGCCTACAAGAACGTGGAGGACGTGGTGCGCGTGGCAGAGGGCGCCGGCCTGACGAAGATCGTGGCCCGAATGGTCCCCCTCGGGGTCGTCAAAGGATGAGGCTCACGCTCAAGCCCTTCGGGCCCGTGGACCCCGCCCTCTTGGAGCATCTCCGTGAGAAACTCACCGTCTTCGATGAGGTCGTAGTCGCACCGGAGGCCCCCCTTCCCGCGTCCGCGTTCGACAAGAAGCGCGGCCAGTACCGGGCCTCCTCCCTCGAGGATCTGTGCGATCGAGAGGAGGGGGACCGCGTCCTCGGCGTC
This sequence comes from Thermoplasmatota archaeon, assembly GCA_038046665.1. Taxonomy (GTDB): domain Archaea; phylum Thermoplasmatota; class Thermoplasmata; order RBG-16-68-12; family RBG-16-68-12; genus RBG-16-68-12. Next base: position 4,170 of record JBBSVS010000163.1, on the reverse strand, counting down.
ACCGCGGCGGACCTCTACGAACCGCCACACAATTTCGTGTTTGGGCACGCACGAATCCAGGGACGGGACGCCGTCATCTCCGTCGCGCGTCTCAAGGACGGGAACCCGGACAAGCTCTGGGACCGGGCCGTGAAGGAAGCGATCCACGAGCTCGGCCACACCCTCGGGCTGCTCCACGACGAGGAGAACCCGCGATGTGTGATGCACTTCTCCCGAAACCTCGCGGACACGGACCGCAAGGGGCGCGACTTCTGCGAGAAGTGCGAGGACGCCGCGGCCTTCACCTGGAAGCGCCTACGAAGGTGAAACTCGCCGACGTCTCGAAGGTGTCCCCGTAGCGTCGGGGAAGCTCCTTCTCCAGGAACGCGAGCCCGCGATCGAACTCGCCCGGGGGGAGCAGGTCCAACGTGGAGATGTACTTCCGCTTCACTCGCTCCAGTTCCTGGGCCACCGTGAACGTGCGACCGTGGGGGCGCTCCTCCACCTCGACGCGGAGAAAGCCCGCGTGCTTCAGCGCCGTGACGAGCTCGTCGACGGGCGGGAAACGAGCGCGGTCGATCGCCAGCAGGCTGGGGAAGGCCTCTTCCAGGATCCCGAGGGTCCGCGTCCGCATGTCCGAGGTCGCGATGACGGCACGGTGGGAGACACGCGCCACTTCCCGCATGGCCTTGCGGTAGTCCGCGAGCTGGTGGACGACCATGATGAGGAGCGTGACGTCGAAGGCATCTCGCCGGAACGGGAGCGCATGGGCGTCCGCCAGGATCAGGTTCGGGGTCCCCTTCGCGCGGGCCTGGTCGATCATCGCGGGAGAGGGATCCACCGCGACGACGTGAGCGATCTCTGCGACCAGGCGGGAGAACCGGCCCGTGCCCGCACCCAGGTCCAGGACCCGCTCGCCCGGCGTGATCCGGCCGACCTCGACGAGGGCCGCGAGCCAGAAGTGCCGGTCCACCGCCTCGTCCCCCCGCACGACGTCGTAGTCCTTGGCCATGCGGGAGTAATCCACGGACACGAAATGAGCAAGAACGACGGGCCATATGAGGGTGCCGAGGGCCTCCATGACCATCGCGGAATTCAGCGTCTCGCCCGCCGGGAAGGGCGCCAGCGTCTCCGAGTATGTCGCGCGGTGCCTAGAGCTTGTGGACCGGAGCGGGCTGCCCTACAAGCTCAACCCGATGGGGACGGTCGTCGAAGGATCCTTTGACGAGGTCCTGGCGCTCATCGCGAAATGCCACAAGGCCGTGGCCAGGGACTGTCCGCGGGTGTCCACGATCATCAAGATCGACGACCGCAAAGGCGCGAAGAACCAGATCGAGGCGAAGGTCGCTCACGTGGAGCAGATCCTGGGTCGGAAGCTGAGGACCTGAAGCCCGTCAGGGATGGAACAGGAACGTGATCGCGATGATCGCGTAGACCATCACGAGGAGCACGACCTCGTACCAGTTGCTCCGGCCGTCGCTCACGACGGAGGCGATCGCCGCAGTGGACAGGGCGACGGACACGAGCTCGAACGCTTCGAAGTCGAGCGTGAGGACCGGTGGGATGAGGAGGGAGACGAACACGAGCACGGGCGCTACGAAGAGGGCGATTTGCGTGGTGGACGTCATCGAGACGGCGATGCTCAGCTCCATCTTGTTCCGGTAGGCCATAAGAACCGCGGTCCCGTGCTCGGCCGCGTTCCCCACGATGGCCACGATGATCACGCCGAGGAACAGATCCGTGAGTCCAAGGGCGTCCCGCGCGGCCTCCAGGGAGCCGACGAGGAGCTCACTCTCCAAGGCAACGAACAGGGTGGAGACTAGGAGCACGAGCGTGGCCACGCGGAGGGACCACCGCGGGTTCTCCTCCATATCCGTCACCGGATTGAAGATGTCCCGGTGCGTGCGCAAGGAGAAGAGGAGGCCGAAGAGGTATGCGGCCAGGAGGACCGCGGCGATCCCGAGGCTCATCTCGTCCAGAATGGTCTCCTGAACGCGGGCGCCTGCGGTGATCTTGTAGAGAGCCGGCATTACGAGGCCGATGACCGCCAGAAGGAGCATCGTGGTATGAGTGCCGCTCGCCTCCCGGGAGAAGTTCTGGGTCTTGAAGCGCAACCCGCCCGCGAGCATGCTGAGGCCCAAGACGAGCAGGAGATTCCCGATGATCGAGCCGGTGAGGGAGGCCTTCACCACGTCGGGCAGGCCCCGCGCCAGGGCGAACAGGGCGATGATCAGCTCGGTTGCGTTCCCGAAGGTCGCGTTGAGCAACCCGCCGATGCCCGGCCCCGAGCGTTTCCCCACCTCCTCGGTGGCAAGGCCCATGAACCACGCGAGGGGGATGATCGCGAGGCCTGCGGTCGCGAACACCGCGACGCCCGCTCCGCGAATCAGGGAGAGGACCGCGCTCACCGGGATGAATACCAAGAGGGCGAAGGCCCACGCGTACGGACGGAGGGCTCGCACGTCCATGTCACCCGGGAGAGCGTCTCCTGGTATTGACGTGGCGAGGAACCGATATGGATGTCCGAAAAACCGGCAGTTATGAGGCAGGGCGCGTACATCCGGGCTCCAGAGGGAGATCAGACTGAGATCGAAAACCGGAAAAGGACTCGCAAGACGAATTCTGCGACACGCAGGAGCCACCCTTGCCCTAGCAATCGCCCTCGTTGCAGTCGTCTATCTCTTCTTGTTCGCCACAGGCGCATGCGCGCTGCTGGTCTACAACGCGATGTGCGAATCTCCCTTCGTCTCACCCCTGGTCACCGTCCCGGTGGTGCTCGCCTCGATTGGGTTGGCCACCGTGGATTGGATGCTGACCCGCACGTCGGACCGACCTCTCCGGGAGGCAAGGCTTGAGTCCTGAGTCCACCGCGGTCATACAGATAGAGATCGTATCGTTGGCCCCGACAACATTAATAGCGCGGGTCCAGATGCGCGCCCGATGATATCGGCCACGGAGATGCGCGTCCTGGACCGGAACGCGCAGCACTTCGGCGTCTCCGTCCTCGAGCTCATGGAACATGCGGGGAAAGCGGTCGCCGATGTGGCCCTGAAGCAGTTCGGGGCCCGCGGGAAGAACGTCCTCGTCGTGTGCGGCACGGGGAACAACGGCGGGGACGGCTTCGTGGCCGCCCGGTATCTGTCCATGGAGGCCCGCGTCTCCGTGCATCTCGCGCGACCCTCGGACCAACTCGGGACGAAGGAAGCCCAGACGAACTACGAGCGGCTGCGGGAGGTGCGTGTAGCCGTCGGCCTGGACCGAAGCGAGGAAGCCATGGCCCAAGCGGACCTCATCATCGACACCCTTTTGGGGATCGGCATGGAGGGCACGCTGCGGGAACCCTACGCGTCCCTCATCCGGGAAATGAACGCTTCCGGGAAGCCCATCCTCAGCGTCGATGTGCCGAGCGGCCTCGGCACGGACCTCGCCGTCAAGCCCACCGCAACGGTCGCCCTGTACGACGTGAAAGAGGGGATGACGCCGGAGAACTCGGGGACGATCCACGTCGCGGACATCGGGATCCCGCCCCGGGTCGTGCGCACGATCGGCCCGGGCGAGTTCCTCCTGTATCCGAAGCCCAAAGCCGAGAGCCACAAGGGCCAGAACGGGAGCCTGCTCATCGTCGCGGGCGGACCCTTCACCGGGGCGCCCGCCCTCGTGGCGATGGGCGCCCTCGGCATGGGGGCGGACTTGGTCCATATCGCGACGCCCGCAATCGCGGCCCAGGTCGTCGCGGGATACTCACCGAACTTCATCGTCCACCCGCTCGTGGGACATCGACTCCTGCGGGAGGATGTGGAGGTGATCCTCGAGCTCGCGGGCAAAGCGGATGCCCTGGCCATCGGCCCTGGCCTCGGCGACTCGCCCGGAGCCCTCGAGGCCGTTCGATCCATCGTGAAGGGCGTGAACCTCCCCATGGTCCTCGACGCGGACGCGATCAAGGCGGTCGGCGCGGATGCCACGGCCCTCGCCCGCAAGCGGGCCGTGGTCACGCCCCACTCCCGGGAGTTCGTCGCCCTCACCGGGAAGACGCTCCCCGAGGACCTGGAGCAGAAGGGGACCATGGTCCGGGAGGCCGCGAGGGCCCTCGGCGTGACGATCCTGGTGAAGGGGCGCGTGGACATCGTGAGCGACGGCACCCGGACGAAGTTCAACTACACCGGGAATCCTGGGATGACCGTGGGTGGAACC
>JBBSVS010000162.1:0-3103 GCA_038046665.1 Thermoplasmatota archaeon | reverse complement strand
CACGTTCCGGGACGTCTACAAGCACTGCCAAGAGGGCACGATGAAGGAGCTGGCCAAGAAGTCGCCCCTCCACCACGTCGTCCTGGAGATGGTCATCAAGCACCTGCCGAATCCGCTCGTCGCCCAGAAGACTCGCATCCCCACGGTCTGGAAGGGTGACCTGGAGACCCCCGTCGGAAAGGCGATGATGACCGTGGACGAGAACGGGCCGGTGGCCTTCATGGTCACGAAGATCATCGTCGACCCGCAGGCGGGCGAGGTCGCCGCGGGACGCCTCTTCGCCGGGAAGATCCGCCGCGGACAGGAGCTCTGGGTCATCGGGATGCCGAAGCCCCAGCGCGCGCAGACCGTGGCCATGATCGTCGGCCCGGACCGCATCCCCGTCGACGAGATCGACGCGGGCAATGTCGTGGCCGTCGTCGGCCTGAGGGACGCGATCGCCGGGTCCACGGTCAGCGACGACAAGGAGATGCAGCCCTTCGAGAAGATCGTCCACTACTCCGACCCGGTCGTCACCGTCGCGGTCGAGGCAAAGTCCACCGCGGACCTGCCGCGGCTCGTCGAGGCCCTGCGCCTGATTGCGAAGGCGGACCCGAGCATCCAGATCGACATCAACCAGGAGACGGGGGAGCACCTCATCTCCGGGATGGGCGAGCTGCACCTGGAGATCACGATCTACCGCGTCCAGAACGACTACAAGATCCCCGTGACGACGAGCCCGCCCATCGTCGTGTACCGGGAGTGCGTGAGCGGGCAGGGCGGCCCCTTCGAGGGCAAGTCCCCGAACAAGCACAACCGGTTCTACATGGAGGCCGAGGCCCTCGAGCCCGAGGTCGTGAAGGCGATCCGCTCGGGCGAGATCGCGGCGGGCCAGAGGATCAAGGACTCCAAGGTCCTCGCGAAGAAGCTCGAGGAGCTGGGCATGGCCAAGAACGAGGCGAAGAACGTCGTGTGGATCCAAGACACGAACATGCTCATCGATGCGACGAAGGGAATCCAGTACCTGAACGAGACGATGGAGCTGATCAAGGAGGCCTTCATGGAGGCGATGAAACGCGGGCCCCTCGCCGCGGAGAAGGGCATGGCCCTCAAGGTGCGCATCGTCGACGCGAAGCTCCACGAGGACAGCGTGCACCGCGGTCCGGCGCAGGTCATCCCGGCCGCGCGGAGCGCGATCTACGGCGCGATGTGCCAGGGCGGGCGGACCATCCTCGAGCCGGTCACGAAGGTCTTCATCAACGTGCCCCAGGACTTCATGGGATCCGCGATCGGCGAGGTGCAGAGCCGTAGGGGCGTGATTGAGGACATCAACCAGGAGGGCGAGGTGACGGTCATCCAGTCGAAGGCGCCCGTGGCCGAGATGTTCGGCTTCGCGAGCGCGATCCGCAGCGCGACCCAGGGCCGCGCCCTGTGGTCCACGGAGAACTCGGGCTTCGAGCCCGTTCCGAAGGACCTGCTCAACGAGGTCGTGCGCGCGATCCGCACGCGGAAGGGCCTGCCGCCGGAGCCCTACGACGAGTCGTACTATGCGGGATGAGCCGCTGGGCGCGGCCCTTTCCTCCATGGAACGCGCCTCGCCGACCGCGCGTCGTCGACGTCTGCGACAAGGGAAAGGGTCATATACGACTGGATGATAAGGTGCGACCTACGGGGTAGAATACATGCCCGCCAAGCCACACTTGAACCTCGTGTTCATCGGTCACGTCGACCACGGGAAGTCGACGACCGTCGGTCGGATCCTGTACGACACGGGAAACATCGACCCGCACGAGTTCGAGAACCTGAAGAAGCTCGCCGAGCAGATGGGGAAGGCCACCTTCGAGTTCGCCTTCGTCATGGACCGGGTGAAGGAAGAGCGCGAGCGCGGCCTCACGATCGACGTGGCGCACAAGCGCTTCGACACGGACAAGTACTACTTCACGATCATCGACGCACCCGGGCACCGGGACTTCGTCAAGAACATGATCACCGGGACGTCCCAGGCCGATGCGGCCGTCCTCGTCGTCGGCGCCGCAGAAGGCGTCCAGACGCAGACGAAGGAGCACATCTTCCTCGCGCGGACGCTCGGCGTCGAGCAGCTCGTCGTCGCGATCAACAAGATGGATGCGACGAAGCCGGAGTTCAGCGAGGCCCGCTACAACGAGCTCAAGACCGAGCTGACCGGACTCCTGAGGGGCGTCGGATACAAGGTGGACAAGGTCCCCTTCATCCCCATCAGCTCCTACAAGGGCGAGAACATCACGAAGACCTCGACGAAGATGTCCTGGTACAAGGGCCACGCCCTCGTGACGGCCCTGAACGAACTCAGCGTGCCGCCCAAGCCGACGAACCTCCCCCTTCGCCTGCCCGTGCAGGACGTCTACTCCATCACCGGCGCCGGGACCGTCCCCGTCGGACGCGTGGAGACGGGCGTCCTCAAGGCCGGCATGAAGATCCACTTCATGCCCGCGGACAAGATCGGGGAGGTCAAGTCCATCGAAATGCACCACGAGCAGATTCCCGCGGCGGTCCCAGGGGACAACGTCGGGGTCAACGTCCGAGGCGTGGACAAGAAGGACCTCCGCCGCGGCGACGTCGCGGGCCCGACGGACAACCCGCCCTCCGTGGCCAAGAGCTTCACGGCCCAGATCATCGTGCTGAACCACCCGTCGGTCATCACGGTCGGCTACACGCCGGTCTTCCACGCCCACACGGCCCAGGTCGCCTGCACCTTCGAGGAGATCATCGAGGCCCTGGACCCGAAGACGGGCGCGCCGAAGGCGGAGAAGGTCGATTTCCTGAAGACGGGGGACGCGGCGCGGGTGAAGATCCGGCCGACGAAGCCCTTCGTGATCGAACCCTTCAAGCAGTTCCCGCAGATGGGGCGCTTCGCGATCCGGGACATGGGCCAGACCGTCGCGGCCGGCCAGGTCATCGACGTCGAGAAGCGCTGACCCCTTTCCCTTTTCCCCTTCCTTTCGGTGAAGCATGGCTCAGAAGGCCCGGATCTCCCTCAGCGGCACCGACCCCAAGAAGGTCGACAACGTGTGCCAGCAGATCAAGCTCATCAGCGAGCGCACGGGCGTCGCGATGTCCGGACCGATCCCCCTGCCGACGAAGCGGC
>JBBSVS010000161.1:0-9193 GCA_038046665.1 Thermoplasmatota archaeon | reverse complement strand
GGGGCGGGAGGCGGCGCATACCCCGGCGGGGGCGCAAGCGGCGCCGCGGGCGGTGCAGACCACGGAGGTGGCGGCGCACCGTACATCGTGGGGGGAGGGACCGCGCCCGGGGCCGCGGCGGTGGGCTGCCGGACCACGTGGCCCGTGAGCCGGCGCCACAGGTCCCGCGCCTGGCCGTAGGCGTACAGGACGTACCAGGAGAAGAACCCGGCCCCCGCGATCGCGAGGCCGAGGAAGAGGAGGCCGATCAGGATGGCCAAGGGGTCGCCACCCACGCCTTCCCAGGACAGCGCGGACACGTAGTTCGTCGCGAAGTGCGCGATGATCGCCGCGCCGATCCCATGCCGGAGGAAGAGGTACCCGAAGCCGAGGCCGGCCACCATCGCGGGCACGACCTTCCACCATCCCCAGCCGGGCTCGTGGGCGAGGCCGAAGACCGTGCTGCTCGCGAAGAGGAAGATCCAGGCGGCCAATAGGGACTCGCGCGACGAGGTCTTGCGGAGGTTCCCGCCCATCAGGTAGCGGAGGGAGCGCTTGAGGGATTTCCCTTCGGGCGTCCAACGGCGGGCCAGCCCGGCGTTGATGGCGAGGGAGCCGAGCGCCATGGGCACGCCGATGAGCAGCGCCCGGAAGACGAGCTCCTCGTAGACGGACGCGTTCGCGAGCTCGAAGAGGAGGGCCCACACGTTGCCCGTCGTCGGCGAGATCGGCGACGGCAGCGGAGGTCCAATCGCCTCGAGGAGGAGGATGATCGCAACCTGGACAAAGGTCACCGCGAGCCAGGTCTGGGCGATGGCCACCCAGGCGCTCATGCTCCGCAGGCGCGTGCCGATCCGGTCGAAGGGAGCGAAGAGGGCCGAAAGGAAGATCTCGCGTTCGCGGATCGTGTAGTAGAGGCAGGCGAGGATGATCACGGCCACGAGGAAGCTGTAATAGCCGAGGAAGAGGGCCGGGTCCTGGGAGACGAAGAGGACCGTGGGAAAGGGCAGGGGCAGATAGAAGAAGACGGCCGCGTCCGTGATCCAGGCAAGCCGGACGTTGTCCAGCCCGACGGTGGTCGTCCCTCCGTTGGGGCTCGCGAGGAACGCGACCTTGAGGTAGTACGTGCCGGGCATGGGCGCGCGCTCGCTCAGGTCCACCTCGGGCGCGACACTCCAGGCCGTCGTGCTCGTGTTGTACCAGTTGACCGTGACCGCGTTCGCGTAGTCCGACGTGCCCGGCGTGGGATCGAGGGCGGCGACCAACAGACCCGCCATCGTTTGGTTCCCGGAGGTCTGCACGAGGACGTCGAGGCGAAGGCGCACCGAATAGGGCGCGGACCCGGTGAAGCTGACCGCCTGGGTCCACACGCCTCCGGCGCTCGTCCCGGAGGGCAGGGTCATCTGGAGATGGCCGCCCGGGTCTCCGCCCGCCACGGCGTAGGCACCCGTGGCGAAGGGGGTCAGGGGGACGAAGCTCCATCCGACCTCGCTCGCGTCGAACCCGGGGTTCGCCGTCTGCCCGGAGGCGATGCCCTGGATCCCCGGGAGGACCAGGCTCGGGCCGATGAAGAGGCCCGCCAGGTCCAGGGCCACGAGGATCAGGAATCCGACGAGGGCCACGGTCCAGAGGACGGAGAGGATCGATCGGCCCGCGGTCGAGCGCGGGGGCACGTACCGCATCATGCTCGCGGGCAGGCCGCAGCGCGGGCAGAAGTTGCCCATGAACACGGTCCCGCACCGCGGGCATGCGCCGCCGTAGGCGGGCGCGGGCGGCACGGGTGGGGCCGCCGGACTCGGAGCGGGGGTGCCGCAGGCCGGGCAGAAGTTCCCTTCAAAAGCGGCGCCGCAACGAGGACAAAGCATCGACGCCGCTACGATGGGACCGCGCTATATAAAATCGCCTGGATTCCTCAGGGTTCGCCGGGAGGAACCCTTCGATCCATCGCCGTCGAGTGGGGGGATGGCCCGCGTGCCCCCGACCGGGAAAGTTTATATTTCATCCGAAGGTTCTGCGCGCCCTCCGCCGGGCGCTGGCGGGGGCAGACCCTCGGCACGGAGGACTTGGAATGGAAGACGAAGACAGGGGCAGACGCAACGCGGACGTGCGGTTCGAGACGATAAAGGCCGAGAAAATCAACTTCGGGCGCAACAACTTCCTGGAGATCGCCCGCAAGCGTGCGACGACGGCCGAGGGAACCAACGAGTTCATCTCGGTATCCCGAGGCTACTATCTCCCGGACAAGACGGAGCGGTTCAAGCGGTCCCTGACGATCCCCGACGACCCGGAGATCCGGGCCTTCGTCGCGGACAAGATCAAGTCCCTCTGAGTCGGCGCCGCCCGCGGTCCGCCTGGCTATCGCTCAAGCGAATCCGACCGCGGGTTTTAAGTCCGAACATGGCCATCCGAGCGGAGCCCTTTTGCGCTGCATAAGGGGGGAGTGTCATCGACTCGAGCCTCGAGCGAGGCCTGGGCTATCTCGCCCGGGTCTCGACGGACGGAGCGGCGGCCATCGCGCGGTCCCTGAATGATGACCACGCCCCGTTCCTCTGGATCACCTGGCGGGCCACGGCGCCCCTGGGAAACGGAGGCATCACCCTCCTCGTGACCACGGTGGCCCCCTCCATGGGCGGCGTGGACCCGAAGCGCCTCTCCGACCTGCGATCCGCCGCGTCCGCATTCCTCGATTCCCATGGGGGCGGCGTCCTCGTCGTCGACTGCGTGGACCTGCTCACCCTGCACAATGGCGTGGAGCGGGTCGTGCGGACGATCGAGGATTTGCACGACGACGCGACGACGAAAGGCGGCACCCTCATCGTATGCGTAGACCCCCGCATCACGAACCCGCGCCTCATCGCCTGGCTGGAGCGAGAACTCGAGGACTTCCCGACCGTGCTCTCCCCGAGCTCGGCGCCCGACGTCCTGCTCGCGTGACCTCAGGCGCCGAAGATGAGCCCCATGCCCGAGGCCGCGTCCTCGTCCTGGGCCTTGAAGCGCCGGTAGGCGGCCTCCGCCTCCGCGCCCGCGAGCACTTTTCCCGCGTCCTTGAGGAGGGCCTCGGCCCGCGCGAGCCCGGCATCGCTCCCCTCCACGAGGACCAGGGTCCCCTCGCCCTCGACGCCGAGGGAGCGGGACTCCCGCACGACGAGGCTCTGGCGGCTCACGAGCTCGTCCTTGAAGAGCGCGTCGATCTGGCCTGTCTGACCGGCGGGAACCCGGAAGATGCGGTACACGTCCCGGGCGTACCCGTCGCTCCTATTAAAATTCTCATTCGTCCGTGCGCATCGTGGAGAAGGGCAAGATCAGGAGGAAGGACCCGACGATGAGGAATCCGATGCCGACGAGGCGGTCGAAGGTCAGGGCGAGGACCACGCCGCCCACGGCGAAGATGGCGCCGACGATTGCGAGGAAGACCCGGGCCGTATCCACGGCGCGGGGCATGTCCCCTCCGGAATAAGGCGTTTCCCCATGCGCCAGCGGCTGATAACCGGCCGGAAACGTTCTTAACGCGCCCATCCGCATGGCGCCTCCGGTGTCCTTCCCCGAGGTGAGCGGCGAGAACCCCCAGGAGGAGCTCGGCGAGACCCAAATCCTCGCCGCGCTCCTGGGCATCGCGGAGATGGTGGGCCAGCTCACGGACACGGACGAGTTCCTCGACGCGATTGTGCGCATCGCGCCGTCCCTTGTGCGCGTGGACCGCTGCGCGGTCTTCTCCTATGACGAGGCCGCGCGGGAATTCGCCGTCGTGTCCTCCTTCGGCCCCGGGGGGAAGGCCGCCGCCTTCGCGGGCCTGCGCATCCCCGAGTCGGACATGCCCCGGTTGGCCCAGCGCCTCGTCTCCCTGCGCCTCCCCGCTCTCGTCAAGGACGCCTCCAAGGACCTCGCCCTCCCGCCTGCGGTGGTCAAGCGCCTCGGCGTGAGGTCCGCGTTGCTCGTGCCCCTCGCTTGCCGCGGCCGCTTCCTTGGCTGCCTCTGGCTCGACGATTCCTCGTCCAGCCACTACTTCACCTCCAAGGAGATCAACCTGATCCAGGGGATTGGGATGGAGGTGGCCATCGCCCTGGACAACGCGGGGCAGACCAAGGCCCTCGTCCTTGAGGACCGTCGTTTCGAGGCCCTCGCCCGCGCCCTCTCCGACGGGATCATCACCCTGGATCAAGACCTGCGGATCCTCAGGATGGACCACGCTACAGAGGACCTCCTGGGCTGGCAGTCTTCCGAGGTCAAGGGACGCCGGGTGAACGAGGTCTTCGACATCTCCGAGGCCGAGGCCAGCGTGGCCTGGCGGAAGGAGGCCGGAGGCCCGTCCCCCGCCGCAAAGGACCTCAGCCTCCGGACCCACGACGGCACGCGCCTCTCCTGCCAGGTCCTCACGATCCCCGTGCGCGGCGACGAGGGCGGCGTCGCCCAGATCCTCTACGTGTTGCGCAACCTCGCAGGGGCCAAGGGCGTGCACGCGAAGGCGATGGACGCCCTGCGGGAGCTCGTCCTGGCTCAGTCCGACGTGCCGCGGGAATAGAGCAGGAGCCGGATCTCCGCGTTCGTGAAGCGGCTGTTCTGGCGGAGCCCGTAATCGTCCCCCTCGCGGATGTACTGGAGGTAGAGGGGACACCCCTTCGTCAGCAGGAAAATCCGGCGCAGGTCTTCCGCCGGAATCGAGGGGTTGCCGAGCATGTCACGGCAGCCCGCCAGGTCGAGGCCTTTGAGGTGCCGCTCGACCACCGTGCCCGCACCGATCTCCTTGCGGGAGTAGAAGCGGCAATAGGCGGGCGTCGTCTCCTGGGCGAGGACCAGGAGCTTCGCCTCCTTGCGGTCCGACGCGAGCCGCACGAACGTCGCGAGGGCGTCCACGATGCCTTCCGAGACATCCCCGTAGCCATCGAGGACGACGAGCTTCACGCGGCCGTCGAAGGCCTGGAGGATCGAGTCCGCAACCGCCTCCGGGTTCTCCGGATCCGACGGCTTCCCTCCGAGGGCCTTCGCCGCCGTCGACGCGAAGTCCGAGGCACTCTTGCACGACCCCACGTCGATCCACGTCGACTGCGCGACCGTGCGCGAGAACTCGCGGGCCAGGGCCGTCTTGCCCATTCCGCGGGCACCGTACACCACGGCCACGGGCGCGGCCCCTGCGCGCCATCGTTTCAGGAACGCCAGATCATCCTCACGCTGCACGAGGGCGTGCTTCTCCATGGGCGGGGGCGCCGGACCGAGCTTCCCGTGCTCGTCGAGGGCCGCGACGGCTTCGAGCGGCGTGAGCCCGAGGATGCGTCGCGCCTCCCCGAGGTCCGTGAGCTTGCCGTCCACGTCGGCCTGCGTGCGATCGATTCCATCGAGGATCTCGCGGGCCCGGGCCACGCCCGCAGGCGTCAGCACGTACACGACGGTTCTGCGCGTGCGCCCTCGGAGGCGTGCGTTCCGTGACTCGACCAGACCCTCCTGGATCAGGGATTTCAGAGTGCGCGGCACGTGGCTTCGCGCAACCTGTGCGCCGTCTGCGATGCCCGTCTGAGTTGATTCCCTGCCCGGTTCGCTGGCGTTCCATCCGGCGTGCAGGTGCACGAGGACGCGCTCCGCCGAAGTGAGAATCACGAACGCATCAAGTGCGCAGCTTTACTTAATCCCGCGCCTGCGAATCTCTCCGGCTATCAGCGGATGGTAACTACCGCGATGCTTTTATATATCGTTGGGACGGGTGGGCGTGTGTTTCCCTAGCCCACCGGGAGGCCACCGAATGAAAGTCGTGTTGCGTGAAGATGAATCGGGCGTCTCCGAGGTCATCGGTACGTTTCTGATCCTGGCCATGACCGTGGTCCTCTTCTCCACGATCATCGTCTGGGTCTCGAGCATCCCGGGCCCCGTCGCCCAGACCCGCTTGGACATCCAAGGGACCTTGACCCCGAAGTTCGGGACCGGCGCGCAGCTGGGTCTCGAAGTCGGCGACTACGTCAACCTGACCCACAACGGCGGCGAAGCCCTGCAGCCCGGGACCACGGTCATCTACATCGTCGACCAGAAGGGTTCCGCGAACTCTACCACGTCCACCTTGCGGCTCCACCTCCTCCAGTCCGGCGCCACGCCGAATGGCCTCCTCGACGGGGCCGACAGCGTGTGGAACGTGGGCGAGCGGTGGACCTACTTCAATGCCCTCTTCTCGGTCTCCGACAAGATCACCGTGACCATCGTCGACACGAGCCGCAGCACGGTCGTGTGGACCTCCACCCTCACGCCTCCGGCCGGCACGCGTCCCCCCATCTTCCTCAACGTCTGGGCGAACCGCTACCTCGGAGTGGCCACGATCAGCACGCCCGTGACGGGCGCACCCGTCTACATCTTCGGGCAGGTGACGGACTTGGACGGGGACCTGAACAGCAACTCCGTCTACGCGATCCTCGCGATCCTGTACGGGACGAGCAACCCCTGCGTGGGACCACAGAAGATGTACGATGACGGGACGAACGGGGACCAGACGCCTTTCGACGGCATCTTCACCCTCGCCCGGACGTCCTGCCTGAACCCCGACATCAGCTGGGACGGGAGCCTCGTCCTGTTCAACGCCACGGACCTGAAGGGCCATCAGTCGACGACCCGCATGACCCTCCATGTGGTCCCCGGCCCGACGGGCGGGACCCCGGGTGGCGGCGGGAACGCGGGCAGCGGCCGCCCGCCGAACCTGCGCTGGAACGGAAACCAGGGCTACAACATCTTCAACGCGACCCAGTGGGACCAGTTCGGCTACCAGGCGCAAGAGACCCGCACCTTCACGGGGAGCGACACGGTCGTGATCGTCGTGGGCAGCCTCACCCTGGAGAACACCTTCGGGATCGACACCTTCAACCTGTGGGACCCCTACAGCGGGAACCCCTCGCAGGCCGTGGTCTACGGCGCGACGAAGACCGTGAGCCTGGCCTCCGCCCCCTCGTCCCAGCAGTCCTTCACATTCTTCCAGTTCGTGAACGGTTACTACGTTTACACGTACCGCTTCAAGCTGAACGACGCGGCGACCGTGGGCACGAACTTTTACACGACCCCGCCTCAGTACCCGCGGTACTACTACTTCGCGAAGTACCCGCTCTCGATGCTGCTCGCCTCGAGCACGAACAACAAGTTCAGCACGACGGACTCGATCAACATCACGAGCACCACGGGTCAGCTGCGGTCCTTCCCGGTCCTGCAGACGTTCTCGGATCGCAACTTCAACAACCCCTCCTCCTCGTTCCGGTCTACGGACACGGTCTACGTGAAGGTCCAGATGCTGACCGCGGACCTGAACTCCAGCCTGAACAACGTGATCTTCGGCAACGTGGTCATCCAGGACTTCTCGGGCGGTCAGGAGCTCTCCCGGGCGCCCCTAGCCCCGACGGGCACGCAGAACGGACCGCAGGCGAACTTGCCCCTGTGCCCGATCTGGACCCCCTGTTCGGGACAGCTGCTCCAGAGCATCGGCGCACCGACGAGCGTGTACCGCTTCTCGATCGACCTCGCGCGCGTGAACCAGGATCCATGGGTCGCGGGCGCGCAGCACTACGCCCTGTCCATCTCGACCATCAAGGACTCGGATGAGACCTACGGTATGGTCTCCGCGCAGATCGTGGTCACGGCCCCGCTCTACAAGATGGACGCCATCGTCGGTGCCGCGGAAGCCACGCAGAACGCCTGGGGCACGAAGAACTACGCGTTCTTCTTCCAGAACTACAACGGCTTCGACGCGTGGAAGCCTCAGCGGGTGGACTACTGCAGCGGCGGCATCTCCACCTCCGGCGTGGCGGGCAGCGGCGCGACCTGCCCGACCGCGAGCAACGTGGTGGTCGCCTACCTGGACTACAACCAGGACGGCACCCTGGACATGGCGGAGCAGTTCACGTCCGGGAACGACGCGATGTTCGTGATCTACCGCCGGACCTTCGACGCCTCGGGCAGCATCATCTACCTACCCGTATTCTTCGACAACACCGGGGGCACCCAGGCCACGAGCAACCCATGCACGGCCCTCGCGACGGGCGACGTGACGGGCGACGGTGCGCCCGAGGTCGTCTGCGGCGCATCAAACGGCTGGGTCTGGTACTACAAGAACGACGGAAGTTGGACCAGGGTCTACGTGGACCAATCCCGCACTCAGATGGTCAAGAGCGTCTCGATCGGCGACTTCAACGGCGACGGGAGGAACGACATCGCGGTGGGCGGTGCCTCCGGCCGCCTGACCTGGTACCCGAACCTGGACGGCCTCGGCCGCTTCCAGAACACGGGCATCAACGACAACTGGTTCCCCGTGGCCGAGCAAACCGCGACGGGCAGCATCACGGGCGGGGGCTACCTGTCCACGTATGTGGCCGACTCCGTCTACGAGCAGCTCACGGAAGGGACGATCAGCGTGTCCCAGCAGAACGGCGGCACCGTGAACCCGGGCTTCGACGCCGGCAACTCGAGCTGGACCTTCGCGACAATCACCGGCACGTCCTCGGGCACGTGGCAGCCCGCGAACGGCAACCTCGGCGGGTTCGCCCAGGTTCAAACGAACTTCCAAGCGACCACCGTCGTCTCGGGCTACTGGTACCAATCCTTCACCGTGACGAGCTTTCCGCTCTCCGCGGCCAGCCTGGACCTCAACTGGAAGCTCATCAACCTGAACGGCGCCTCGAGTGCGGCGTTCTACGCGTGGGTCGATGCCACCTCCGGCAAGCCGCCGGCCAATCCGAGCGGGAGCGGCTACGTGTGGACCTCCGGCGCCCAGACCGTGAACACGATTTGGATGTTGCCCGCGAGCGTCGACGTGAGCTCGAAGATCACCGCGCCGGGCACGTACTACCTGAAGATTGCGATGTACACAACCTACGGGTCCTCGGGCGGAGCGGCTACGGGCGGCTTCGACAACGTCGCGCTCTCGTGGACCTCCGT
The DNA here is from genome assembly GCA_038046665.1 of Thermoplasmatota archaeon. Classification (GTDB taxonomy): domain Archaea; phylum Thermoplasmatota; class Thermoplasmata; order RBG-16-68-12; family RBG-16-68-12; genus RBG-16-68-12. The sequence continues at coordinate 322 of JBBSVS010000161.1, read as the reverse complement.
GCCGGGTCAGACCAGCGCCCTGGAGCAGTACTGGCGGATCAACACATTGCCGAACCGGCCGGGTACCGCCTACACCTTCAACCTGAGGGCCCGCATGAGCCCCGTGCCGAGCCCGGACCTCGACACCTTCGGCTTCCACTACTCCACGAACGTGGTGGGCACGGACCCGACCACGGGCACGTACACCCTCCTCGTCAACGTGACGTCGGCCACGGACGTGTCCTCTGCGGTCCCGCTTCCCTCCTCCCTGGGAGGGGCGACGGTCTGGATCAAGGCCTTGGACACGAACCGATTCGTCGGGTCGACGAACGCGGACATCCTG
>JBBSVS010000160.1:0-2221 GCA_038046665.1 Thermoplasmatota archaeon | reverse complement strand
CCCAGGAGATCATGGACTACAGCGAGCGTCGGGTGCGCGCCGCGATCGGTCGACTGCCGCGGGGCACGTGGGCCGCCGCGGATTACCTGGAAGGCCGCGGGGAGGCGGAGCCGGAGCGGATCCGGATCGCCGCGGAGGTCACGATCGGCGGCTCGGGGATCGCCGTCGACTTCGCGGGCACGGACCGCCAGGTCGCGGGGAACCTGAACGCGCCCTTCGCCGTGACCCTGAGCGCGTCCTACTTCGTCCTTCGCTGCCTCACCGATCCGGACGCCCCGCCGAACGCGGGCGCGGTGCGCCCGATGCGGGTCCTCGCCCCGGAGGGTTCCGTCGTCCGCGCGCGGTCCCCCGCCGCGGTGGCGGGGGGCAACGTGGAGACGTCGCAGCGGATTGTGGACGTGTTGTTCCTCGCCCTCGCGGACCCCTTGGCCGATAGCGTCCCGGCCCAGAGCCAGGGGACCATGAACAACCTGACGATCGGCTCAACGCGCGGGCGCGCCTTCTCCTACTACGAGACGATCGCCGGCGGCGAGGGAGCGTTACCGTACCGGGACGGCATGGACGGCGTGCACACGCATATGACGAACACCCGCAACACGCCCGTAGAGGCCCTCGAGCTGGGCTATCCCCTCCGCGTGGAAGAGTACCGGCTGATCCCGCGCTCCGGAGGGGCGGGCCGCTTCCGGGGCGGGGACGGAATCCGGCGGGCCGTGCGCCTCCTCGGCGAATCGGGTACGGCCTCCATCCTCTCCGAGCGCCGGCGACTCGCGCCGAAGGGCCTCTCCGGCGGCGAGGACGGACGTCCGGGTCGGAACCTCCTCCTGAGGCGGGGTCGTGAGATCCCTCTGCCCGCGAAGGCCACCCTGGACCTCCGGAAGGATGACCTCGTGATCGTCGAGACGCCCGGAGGCGGCGGATGGGGTCCGCCGCGCTAAGGGTACGTTACGTGCACGCGGCGTCTTCACCCGCAACGGACCCGCTCGCCCGGAGGTGGACGTCCCGGGCGTCGTGTGGGCCTTCCCCGTCCTCGTGCTCCTGGGGTTGGGCACCGGGATCCTCACGGGCCTCTCGCCCGGCCTCCACGTGAACAACGTCGCGGCCCTGGTCCTGGCGACGCGGGCGTCCTGGGCGAGCTTCCTCGTCTTCCTGCTGCCCGGCGCCACCGCCGATGCGCCGGAGGTCGGCTTCCTCCTCTCCTGCTTCCTGGTCTCGACCGCCGTGAGCCACGCGGTCTTCGACTTCGTCCCGTCCGTGTTCTTCGGTGCCCCGTCGGAGGAGACCGCCCTGGCGGTCCTGCCGGGCCACCGACTCCTGCTCGAGGGGGAAGGCGCGCGGGCCGTCGCCCTAGCGGCCCGCGGGGCGGTCCTGGGCACCGCCCTCTCCGCGATCCTCCTGGTCCCGCTCCGGTGGATCCTCGCGGACCCGATCGGCCTCGGGGAGAGCTTCCGCCCGTGGACGGGGCCGTTCCTCCTCGCACTCCTGATGGCCCTCCTCCTGGCCGAAGCGCGTTTCTCTCGCGCCCGGCTGCGTCGGATGGCCCGTGCGGCCTGGGTCCAGCTCTTGGCGGGACTGCTCGGCATCGTCGTCCTCCGCGGCCCGCCGGTCTTCGATTCCGGCCTCGTCCTGTTCCCGCTTTTCTCCGGACTCTTCGGGATGCCCACCCTGCTGCTCTCGCTGCGTGCGAAGCCGGGCTCGATCCCGCCCCAACGGACCGGCGCGCTCCCGCCGCTCACGCGGACGGAGGCGGGCCACGCGCTCCGCGGCGCCCTCGCCGGAGCCTCGGTCTCCTGGCTCCCCGGGCTCAGTGGAGGCGCGGCAGCGACCCTTGCCGCGGTGGGCTCCCGCCGCAGGATGAGCCCGTCCGCGTTCATGGTCGTCCTCGGCGCGGTGTCCACGTCCACGTGCGTCCTGAGCATCGCGGTGCTCTTCATCCTGGGGAAGGCCCGCAGCGGGGCGGCCGCTGCCGTGCGGGACCTCTCGGGTCCCCCGGACGTCTGGTCCTCCCCTCTCGGGATCCCGCCCGCCCTCCTGGGCATGCTCGTCGCGGCGGTCGTCACGAGCGGCCTGGCGGCCCCGCTCGCCTCGAGGGTCGCGCGGGTCCTGGCGCCGCGTTGGTCCTCCGTGGACCCGAGGAGGCTCTCTGCCGCCACGGTGGCTGCCCTCGCGATCCTGCTCGCGGCCGTGGCGGGCCCCCTCGGCCTGGCCATCGCCGGCTTGGCCG
>JBBSVS010000159.1:7269-9273 GCA_038046665.1 Thermoplasmatota archaeon | reverse complement strand
CGCAGGGAGTGGTCCATGCTCCGCAAGCGGTGGGATCTCCCGAAGCTCCGACCCACGGACCTCCGGCACTGGGTCGCGACGCAGTGCCGCAAGGCCGGCCTGTCCATCGTGGCCAGCGCCCTCCTGATGGGACACGACGCTGCGTCGGGAGGGGCCATGCGGGACTGGTACGACGCGCCTCGGCTCGAGGACCTCCTCGATGAGCAGTACGCGAAGCTGCCGAGAGGCCCCCTGGGAGCGGTGAAGCCGCCGGAGGTCGAGATTCAATCGGACCTCCCGCCGAAGGCCCGCGAACTCATGGCCGCGTTCCTGCGCGGCGAGCTGGGCGAGCTGGAACTCGCCCAGGCCCTCGCCCAGGTACGCCGAGCCGAGCAGGTGAAGGGTTTACCGAGTGACTTATGAGCGCCCAAAGTCCTTTCCCGGGGATGTCCGTCCCGCGGCAGGCGTCTTCGATGTCACTTTGACGCGTGACAGCTTCTTAACCCGCCGGCGCCATCCTGTCGGCCCGGGGGAAGCGGACGCCGATCAACCAGGACCGCATCCAGAAGCTCATGGAGTACGGGCTCACGGAATACCAGGCCCGCGTATACCTCGCGCTCTTGGACCTGGGCGTGGCCACGGCGAGCCAGATGCCTGCGCTGTCACGCGTGCCGCGGACACGAATCTACGCGACGATGCAACAGCTGCACGGGAAGGGCCTCGTCCAGATCCTCCCGGAGAAGCCGCTGCGGTACAAGGCGGTGCCCTTCGCCGCCTACCTGTGCACCCTCGCGGAGGACTACCGCAACCGCGCGAAGCGCCTCGACGCCAACGTGGAGGTCCTCGCCCGGGAGTTCCCCGTGGCCGCGAGCGAGAACCCGGAAACCCGCGGGCGTTTCGAGGCGATCTATGGCCGGCGGAACGTGCGCGACCGACTCGCGGAGATGTACGGGGAAGCGGAACGGGAGATCATTGCCGTGGGCTCGACCCATAGCCCCGGACGCATCCTGCGCTCCTTCGGCACCCAGATCGCGGACCGGGCGCGCGCCGGCGTGACGGTGAAGTATGCTTTCCACCTGACGCCTCAGAACCAGGAGGAGGTCCGCGCCCTTGCGAAGTACGCGGAGGTCCGGGCGATTGACTTCTACGTGCCCGTGTGCCGCCACGGCGTTGACGGGCGGCAGTTCCTGATGAGCCACCCCATCCCCGACGACGACTCCGCCACCCGCGGAGAGGACATCGCGATCTGGACGGACGACGCGGCGATCGCATTGGCGATGGCCCAGATGACGGAACTCATCTGGGAGATGGGCAAGCCCGCCAGCCTGGCGACGGAGGAGAAGGGCTCGGCACTCACGACGGCTTGATCGTGAGACGGCCGAGGAGCTTCGTCAGGTCCGTCAGAGGTTCCCCGTGCGGCCCGGCGATGCACTGGACCGCGGGAGGGTTCTCGAAGTACGTGGGGATGCGCTGCTGGATCCGGTCCCCGTACATGGACACGTGCTCGTTCCGGTAGAACACGCCTATGGGGATGCGGTCGCCCCACTCCAGCGACTTCTCGAGGGCCTTGGAGGCCTTCAGCTCGATCTCCGACGAGTCGTGGACCACCGGATCGAAACCTTCGCCGTCGAGCTTGTACACGCGCGGTAGCGGCCGACCGCCGTTCGTCTCGGCGCGGTCCTCCCCGCCGTACCACTCCTTCGTGTTGATGTCGTTGTACGTGGGGCAGGGCTGGAGCACATCCAGGAAGGCGTAGCCCCGGTGGCGGATGCCCTGGACGATCAGGTCCTTGAGGTGCTTCACGTCATAGGAGTAGCCGCGGCCGACCCACGTGGCGCCGGCGGCGAGGGCTAGCCAGATCGGGTTCACGGCCTCGTTGATGTTCGGGTGGGCGAGGGATTTCGTCTGGACGCCCAGCTTGAGCGTCGGCGACGCCTGGCCCTTTGTGAGTCCGTAGACGCCGTTGTCGAAGAGGATGTAGAGCATGTCGAGGTTCCGCCGCCCGGCGTTCACGAAGTGGGCGCC
>JBBSVS010000159.1:0-7259 GCA_038046665.1 Thermoplasmatota archaeon | reverse complement strand
CCCACCGCGACTACCTCGAGCCCGGGATTCGCGAGCTTGACCCCCTGGGCCACGGGCAGGACGCGGCCGTGCAACGTGTGGACGCCGTAGGTTTTGATGTAGTGGACCGTCTTCGCCGAGCAGCCGATCCCGGAGACCATCGCGACGCGGTACGGGTTGAGCTTGAGCTCGGCGAGGGCCATCTGGACTGTGCGCAGGATGCCGAAGTCCCCGCAGCCGGGGCACCAGTCGTTGTGGACTTCCGTCGCATAGTATTGCGGCTTCAGGATCTCTTCAAGCGCCAAGGGTCAACACCGTCCTCTTCTCCGCCTTGCCGAGGGTGATCCGCAGGACCGCGTCGTAGACCTCCGTGGAGGACATCGGCCGGCCGTTGTACTTCACGACCTGGTGGGTGCAGTCCACGCCGGTGCGCTCGCGGATGAGCCCGCCCAGTTGCCCGCTGAAGTTCATCTCCACGTCGACGCGACGCTTCGCCTTCGCCAGGTGCGCCATCACGGCCTCGCTCGGGAAGGGGTTCAGCAGCCGCAACTGAAGGAAGCCCACGGTCTGCTTCTCCGCGTGGAGGCGGTCCAGGGCGTCCAGGATGGCGCCTTTCGTAGAGCCCCAGGAGACAATCACGGTCTCCGCGTCATTCGGGCCGAAGTAGTGGTACTTGAGGGGGTCGGGAATCTCCTTCGCCGCGAGCTGGAGCTTGGCCTCCCGCTTCTCCATCATCAGGTCGCGCAGGCCCGGGTCCTCGGTGATGTGCCCGAACTCGTCGTGCTCGTCCCCGGTGTTCCAGAACAGGGTGCCGTGCTGGCCGATTACCGCACGCGCGGAGATGGGCCCGTTTCGCAGGTCGAAGCGCTTGTAGGGGTTCTCGGGAGAGTAGCCGTCCGCCTGAGTCACGAGGGATCCTCGGTCGATCTTGAGGTCCGACAGGTCCGGCACGGGGATCGTGCCACTGTTGTTCGCGAGGGCCTTGTCCACCAGGTGGATGACCGGCATCTGGTAGCGTTCCGCGAAGTTGAGGGAGTGCACCCCGTCGCGGATCATCTCCTCGAAGTCCCCGGAGGCGAGCAGGATGCGCGGGCTCTCCCCGTGCCCGGCGTGGAGGGCGAAGCGCAGGTCGCCCTGCTCGTGGCGCGTCGGCATGCCCGTGCTCGGGCCCGCGCGCTGGTAGAGCGTGATCACAAGGGGGATCTCGTTGATCGAGGAGTAGCCGATGCCCTCCATCATGAGACAGAAGCCCGGGCCCGAGGTCGCGGTGGCCGCACGGGCGCCGGTGAGGGCGGCCCCGCAGGCCATGGTCACGGAGGAGATCTCATCCTCCGTCTGCACGACGAGCACGGAAGCGCCCTTCTCCTTGACGAACTCGGAATCGGCCTCCTCGGGCATCTTCAGGTCGAGGACCTCGTTCGACTCGAGGAACTCGGACTCGTCCGACGCCGGGGTGATGGGGTAGTAGGTCTGCACGCGCAGACCGCCGTAGAGCTTGCCCAGAGCCGTCGCCTGGCTCCCCGAGAGGAAGAGGCGCGGCTCCTTCCGCGGCATGCGCTCGAGTCGATAGCCGAAGTCGGGGGCGAGGGAGGCCGCCAGGTCGTAGGCCTTGCGGGCGGCGCTCGCGTTCATCTTGACGACCGCGATCTTGGCCCGGAAGACGTCGTCCAAGGCCTTGACGATCGTGTCGAAGTCGAAGCGGAGGATGCCGAAGGACGCGCCGACCGCGAGCATGTTGATCATGCGGGCGATCTTGCTCAAGGCGTCCACCTTGAATTCGTCGGCCACCTGGGTGAGCAGATCGCTGTAGGGGATCGGGACGAGGGTGACGCCGCGCTGCTTCGCGGAGGCGAGCATGTCATCCAGGGTCTCGCCGAGGCCGCGGGCGATGAGGTAGGTCTTGAGCTCGTCCTCGAGGCGATGCTCGATCGTAGGGATGCCCGAGATCTTCGTCTTGCCGAGCCCGGAGTCGTAGACGATCGCGCCATCGTCCGTGACCTCCCGGATATGGCGGAAGGCCGTCTCCGCGTCGAAGGTCGCGAGGAGGTGGGTCTCGTCGATGTGGGACCGGACCGTGCCCGTGACCGCGCGGACCGTGAAGTAGGAGTGCGCGCCCTTGATGTTCGAGTAGTATTCGCGCTTCCCGAAGACGTTGAGGCCGCCGTGGGCGCAGGCGCGGGCGAAGGCGTTCGCGGACGAATCGACGCCGCTCCCCTGGGGACCGCCGATCATCCAGGAGAGGTCATTCACCTTGGAGGGCTTTCCGGTCATCGGATCACGTCGCTACACCGATCATCGAGAGAATGGAACAGAGCGTCCGGCTGTGCGCCACGGAGGGATATGAACGAATCGGCAACGGGGCCGACCGCCGGAAAAGCCTCGCTCCTGGACATGGACGCCGCGCATCCTCGAGAAGGAACACAAGGCGGCCCCTTACAAAGCTTTTGTTTCGATTTTGCGACGTGATGCCGGGAGCGTATGTTCCTCGAGCCTCAGGAGAGCTGGGTCGGCGTGGTAACCTTTGGCGCGCGACCCCGTGGCAGCGTGAGCTGCTGCATGAACTCGTCCATGAACTGGAAGCGGTTCCGGAGGGTGACTTCGCTCACGCCCGCCACCTTGGCGATGGCCTTCTGCGGGCGGCGCTCGCCGCAGGAGAGGGAGGCGAGGTAGATCGCCGCCGCGGCGGTGCCCGCGGGCGAAAGGGACATGGACCGGTCGACCTTATCCAGCTCCTTGAGGATTCGCACGGCCTCCGTCTGGACCTGGTTGCTCAGGCCCAACTTGGAGCAGAAGCGGCTCACGTAGTCCGTCGGATGGGACGGCGGCACGCGCAGGGTGAGCGTTCGCAGGATGGCGCCGTAGGCCTTGCCGATCGCCTTCTTCCGGACGCCGGTGACCTGCTGAAGCTCATCGAGCGTGCGTGGCACGTTGTCGATCCGGCACGCGGCGTACACGGCGGCGGCCACGATTCCCTCGATGGACCGCCCGCGCACGAGGCCTTTCTCGAGGGCCCGTTTGCAGATGAATCCGGCCTCGTCCTTCACCGGACGCGGCAGGCCCATGAGCGAGGCGACGCGGTCCAAGGTGCGGATCGTCTCCGGAAGACTTCGCTCTCCCGGCCTAGAGTGGCCGGAGTGGCGCTGGAGCTTCCTCATGCGGTAGAACTTCTCGCGTTCCCGCAGCGGGATCGTGTTGCCTCGTGCATCCTTGTTCGAGAGCGGGATCACCGTCGTCAGGCCCGAGGCGCCGGCCACATAGGACCGCGGCCCGCCCGTCCGGGCGAGGCGGTCATTCTCCTCCACGGAGTAGGCGGCCCACTCCGGGCCCTCGTCGATCGCGCTGTCGCTGATGACGAGCCCGCACGAATCGCACACGAGTTCCCCCCGCGTGTAATCGCGCACCAGATGCTCACTCTTGCATTCCGGGCACGTCTTCTCCTCTTCCACGAGGGGCTCCATCTGCGTTGAGCTGGGCACACCTATCCCCTACAGGCCGGTCCAGGACCGGCGGCCTCTTCGCGACGACGCGGTAGAGTATAACGGCATTATATTAGGCCTTGTCATCGCGACGAGTGACAATTGCCACTAGAGCCATTGTCGAATTTAGGATATCACGAAATCGGGAAACGGGTTGGACGGATGGGTTCAGGCCACGGCCAGCTTCTTGGCCCAGACGTCCTGGCCCTCTTTGAACACGTCCCGCCCGCGGGCGTCGTTGGCCACGATCGCGGGAAAGTCCTCGACCTGGAACTCCCACAGGGCCTCCGTGCCCAGCTCGGGATAGGCGATGACCTTCGCGGACTTGATCCGTTGGGCCAGTGTGGCCCCGAGGCCGCCCACGGCGATCAGGTAGACCGCCTGGTTCTTGACGAGGGAGTCGATGACGGCCGGGCTGCGGTTCCCCTTGCCGATCGTCGCCTTCACGCCGTACTCGTACATCCGCGGCGCGTAGGCGTCCATGCGCAGGGAGGTCGTCGGCCCGGCGGAGCCGATGGGGCGCCCGGGCGGAGCGGGCGTCGGCCCGACATAGTAGAGGATGTGACCTCTGAGCTCGACCGGCAGGGGCTTGCCCTGGTCGAGCAGGTCGACCATCTTCTTGTGGGCCGCGTCCCGCGCACCGTAGAGGACCCCGGTGATGCTGACTCGGTCGCCCACCTTCAGGCCGACGACATCGGCATCGGAGAGGGGTGGGCGCAGGCGGATCACGTCGCTCACAGGATCGCCTCCTTGTGGCGGTGGGCGTGGCAGTCGATGTTCACGGCCACCGGCAGGGCGCCGATGTGGCAGGGCTTCGCCTCGATGTGCAGGGCGAGGGCGGTGGTCCCGCCCCCAAGTCCCTGCGGGCCCACGCCGAGTCGGTTCACGGCCGCGAGCCATTCCTTCTCGAGGTTCGCGTAATAGGGATCCGGGTTCGCCGTGCCCAGCGGACGGTAGAGGGCCTTCTTCGCCAGGAGGGTGACCTCCTCGAAGTTCCCGCCGACGCCCATGCCCAGCACGAGGGGCGGGCAGGCGTTCGGGCCCGCCGCCTTCACGGTCTCCAGGAGGAACTGCTTCGCGCCCTCCACGCCCGCGGAGGGGCTCATGATCTTCGTCTTGGACATGTTCTCCGCGCCGGTGCCCTTCGCGCCGACGACGATCTTGAGGTGATCTCCCGGGACGAGGTCTAGGTGGACGATCGCGGGGGTGTTGTCACCCGTGTTCCCGCGGCGGAGCGGGTCCTTCGCGAGGGAGGCGCGGAGGTATTGTTCCTTCCAGGCCTCTCGGACCCCTTGGTTGATCGCGTCCAGGAGCCCGGGCTTGTCGAAGCGGACCTCCTCGCCCATTTCCAGGAAGACCACCGCAATGCCGGTGTCCTGGCACATGGGCAGGTTCTCCCGCTGGGCGAGCTCCGCGTTGTCCACCAGCATCGTGAGGATCTCTCGGCCCTGGGGCGAGGGCTCCTCCTTCGCTGCCTTGGCGAAGGCCGCCTTGAGCTCCGGATTGATGACCACGCAGGCTTCTTTGTAGAGGTCCCGCACCGTCTCGCGCACCCGGTCGACCGAGATGACTCGCACGCACTCCACCTCGGGGTCCGAGCCGGTGGTGAAGGACATCAACGTTCGGCCCGTGGAGTACTTATTCTGAGTATGGAGCCAAAGTTAATACGCGGGCTTTCTACTGGCCAACCCGGCGATCCCCGTGACCGACTATCGCGTCGAGAAAGACTTCCTCGGAGAGCTGAAAGTCCCCAAGGACGCCTACTGGGGCGTCCAGACCCAGCGGGCCATCGAGAACTTCCCCATCAGCGGGATCCGCTTCGGGCGGCGCTTCATCTACGCCCTCGGGCTCATCAAGAAGGCCGCGGCGGAGACGAACATGGAGCTCGGCCTGCTCGACTCGAAGATCGGCAAGGTGATCGTGAAGGCCGCCGAAGAGGTCATGGAGGGCAAGCTCGACGCCCAGTTCCCCCTGGACGTGTTCCAGACGGGCAGCGGGACGTCCACGAACATGAACGCGAACGAGGTCATCGCGAACCGCGCGAACGAAATCCTCGGCCACACGCTTGGCGAGAAAGGGACCGTCCACCCGAACGACCATGTGAACATGGGCCAGTCCTCCAACGACGTCATCCCGACGGCGATTCATGTGGCTGCGCTCATCGCGATCGACCAGGACCTCCTGCCCGCCCTGCGGGAGCTCGAGGAGAGCCTCGCGAAGAAGACGAAGGACTTCGACCCTATCGTCAAGTCGGGCCGCACGCACCTCATGGACGCGACGCCGATCCGCCTGGGCCAGGAATTCTCCGGCTACGAGTCCCAGATCGACCACGGGATCCGACGGATCTCGGCCGCGCGGGCGTCCCTCTCGGAGCTCGCCATCGGCGGGACTGCGGTGGGCACGGGCATCAACGCCCATCCCGACCTCCCGGGCCGCGTCGTCGAGAAGATCAGCGCCGCGACGAACATCAAGTTCCGCGTGGCGGAGAACCACTTCGAGGCCCAGATGGCCCAGGACGCCCTCGTCGACGCGAGCGGCGCCATCCGAACGACCGCCGTGTCGATGCTGAAGATCGCGAACGACCTTCGGTGGCTTTCGTCGGGACCGCACACGGGCCTGCGGGAGATCAACCTCCCCGCGATCCAGCCGGGCTCGTCGATCATGCCGGGCAAGGTGAACCCGGTCATCCCCGAGGCGGTCATGCAGGTCGCGGTCACGGTCATCGGGAACGACGTGGCCATCGCCGTGGCGAACACCCACTCGAACCTGGACCTGTGCACGATGATGCCCGTGATGTCCCAGCGGCTCCAACAGAATATCGAACTGCTGACGAACGTCGCCCGCGTGTTCGCCCACAAGTGCATCGACGGGATCACCGCGAACATCGATGTCCTCCAGCACTACGCGGAGTCGAGCCCGGCCATCGCGACGAAGCTGAACCCGATCATCGGGTACGAGAAGGCCGCCGAGATAGCCAAGGAGGCCAGCCAGACCGGGAAGACGGTCAAGCAGATCGTCATCGAGAAGGGGATCCTCCCCGCGGACGAGGCGGAAAAGGTATTGGACCCGAAGCACCTCACGAGCCCGAGCAAGGACCTGCTCGGGAGCGGTGGCGGGTGACGTACCGTCGCGTGAAGGAGCCCAAGGAAGTCGTCGTGATCTTCAAGACCCATCTGCGGCCCGGGGCCGACGAGGCCGCTTATGGCGGCGTGTCGAAGAGCATGCACGATCTCGTCGACGCGATGCCCGGCTTCATCTCGATCAAGGAGTACATGGCCGAGGACGGCGAGGTCATCGACGTCGCGCGCTTCGAGGACGAGGCGGCCCTCGAGGCATGGAAGACCCATCCGGAGCACCGGGAGGCCCAGCGCCGCGGACGGGAGGAGTTCTACGACCGCTTGTACGTGCAGGCGTGCCGCGTGTTCCGGGAGTATGAGTTCTACCTGGGAAGGGGCGAGGGGGAGAAGAAGACCCAGACAGCGTCCGCCCACAGTCGTAGGCAGGCCACCTGAGTCCACGGTCATGGGCGGGGCCGTTCGGAGATTAGGCTCCGAAAGGAGGCCGCGAGCCCCTTTCCGCCCAAGTGGTCGAAGGAGCTCGAGAGGGCCTCCTAGGAAGCGGTACCTTTTTGAGAAGAATCTCGGAAAGAGGACGGAAGGGCCCGCGGGCGACTCAGCCGCCCACGAGCTTCGCGGTATCAATCTGGGCCTTCTGCAGTCGTCCGGAGTAGTCCACGTAGATGGTCTTCCAGGACGTGAACTCCTCGAGGGCGGTGAACCCGGCCTCGCGGGTGTCCGTCGGCCC
>JBBSVS010000158.1:0-3405 GCA_038046665.1 Thermoplasmatota archaeon | reverse complement strand
TCGCGAGGGCCGCGCGCTTGCCCGCCGCCATCGCGTGCACGACGCTCGCGCCGCCGCCCGCGTATACGCCCGGGCGGGCGGTCGCGCCCGTCTTCGGATCCGCCTCGAGGGTACCGTCCTTGCCGAGCCGGACGTTCAGGTCGAGGGGCAAGGCTTCCAGGTCCGCCTCCTGGCTCACGGCTACGAGGGCTGCGACCGTGCGGAGCATGATGGGGTCCGCGTCCGCTGGAATGGGCTTGCGCCGCCCGCTCTCGTCCGGCGGCCCGAGGATCATCTGCTGTAGCTCGATGGCGTCGAGGCGCCTCAGCCCGAGGAACCGCTTCGGGGCCACGAGGAACTGGAACCTCACGCCCTCTTCCATGGCCTCTCGGATTTCTTCGTCCGCGGCGGGCATCTCCTCCCGCGAGCGGCGATAGAGGATTGTGACCTCTTCCGCGCCGAGGCGCAGGCACGTTCGGGCGGAGTCCATGGCCACGTCCCCGCCGCCGATCACGACCACTTTCGGGCGGACGGATCGCCGCTGGCCTCTCTTCGACTCCTTGAGGAATTTCAGAGCGGGATACACCCCGTCCAGATTCTCCCCCGGAATCCCGAGGCGCTTGGACTTGTGCGTGCCGATGGAGAGGAAGACCGCGTCGAACTCACGCTCAAGGCCCTCGAGGTCCACGTCCTTCGGGAACTCGGTCATGAGCTCGAAATGGACGGGGAGGTTCGCGAAGCGGGCCATGTCCGTCTCGAAGATCTCGTCCGTGAGGCGGTAGGCGGGGATCGTGCCCGTCATCAGGCCGCCGAGGCGGTCCGTGGACTCGAACACGGTCACATCGTAGCCGCGTTGGCCGAGCACCCAGGCGTTCATGAGCCCGGCGGGGCCGCCGCCGATGACGGCGACCTTCATGCCGTTCGTGGGCACCGCGGGTGCGTAGGGCTTCGCCGGATCCGCGTAATCGAGGGCCGCGCGCTTGAGGTGGCGGACCGCGATGGGATCGCCCTTCTTCCCGACCGGGCAGGGTGTCTCGCAGTAGTGATAACAGACCACGCCGAGGCAGGAGGCGAAGGGGTTGTCCCGGAGGATGAGGTCCCGCGCGCCGTTGAAGTCGCCCGCGGCCATGAGCTTGATGTAGCCCCGCGCGTCCTGGTTGATCGGACAGGCCTCCATGCACCATGGCTTGCCGCACTGGATGCAGCGCTGGGCCTCGAGGATCGCCTCCTCACGGGTGTAGGGCAGGAGGGCCTCCGTGAACACGGCTCGGCGCTCGTCGGGAGAGTTCTCCCAGATCGCCGTGCGCTTGGGGTTGAGCTTCTTCTTCGGTGGCACCTGCTCGGCCATGGAAATCGGCCGAGAGTTCCGCTTGGACGCCAAAGAACGCTCCGAAAGGATTGTAATGACAACCGAGGACGGACCGGGGAGGCCGATTCCTCATGCGGCGGCGAGGAGCTTCGCGATGTCCACGGGGTAATCCGCGACGGGCACGCCTGCATCGTTGAAGGCCTTCACCTTGGACTCCGCGGTGCCCTTGCCCGCCTGGATGATTGCGCCTGCATGGCCCATCCGCTTCCCCGGCGGAGCGGTGCGGCCCGCCACGTAGGCCACCACGGGCTTGGTCACATGCTTCTGGATGAATTCCGCGGCCTCTTCCTCCGCAGTCCCTCCGATCTCGCCCACCACGACGATTTTCTTCGTCTTCCGGTCCTTCTGGAAGAGGGCGAGGGCCTCCACGGTGTTCGTGCCGATGATGGGATCGCCGCCGATCCCGATGCACGTCGATTGGCCGAAGCCCGCCTGGGTCATCGCGTTTACGATCTCGTAGGTCAGGGTGCCACTTCGGCTGATCACGCCCACGTCCCCGGGCCTGAAGATATGGTTGGGCATGATTCCCGCCTTCGACTCGCCCGGTGTGATGATCCCGGGACAGTTCGGCCCAATCACCGTGACCCCCTTCGTGCGTGCGTAGGGCACGAACTCCAGGGTGTCGTGGAAGGGGATGCGCTCCGTGATCACGACGACGAGCTTGATGCCGCCCTCGATCGCCTCGATGACCGCATCCTTCGCGAAGGGCGCGGGGACGAAGATGATCGATGCGTTCGCCCGCTTCCTCGCCACGGCCTCGTCCACGCTGTCGAACACGTGCACGCCCTCGACCTTGGTGCCGCCCTTGCCCGGCGTGACGCCGGCGACGACCTTCGTGCCGAAGTCCAGCATCGAGCGGGTGTGGAACTGGCCCTGATGGCCCGTGATCCCCTGGACCACGAGGCGGGTCTTCTTCGTCAGCAGGACGGCCATCTCAGGCACCTCCCTTCTTCACCTTGACCGCGAGCTCGGCGGCTTCCTCCATCGTCTCCGCAGGATACATCCCGATGTCCCGGAAGATCTCCTTCGCCTGGTCTTCGTTCACGCCCTTGATCCGCGCGACCACGGGCACGTCCGCGTGCATCTCCTCAAGGGCCTTCTTCACGCCCAGGGCGACCGTGTCGGCCTTCGTGATGCCGCCGAAGATGTTGAGCAGAATCACAGACGGGTTCGCCTTGAGGAGGATCTCGAAGGCCTGGGCCACCTTGTCCGGGTCGTCGGTCCCGCCGAGGTCCAGGAAGGTACCGCCCTTCCCTCCTTTGAGGTTCAGCACGTCGAGCGTGGACATGGTCAGCCCCGCGCCGTTCGCGATCACGCCGATGTCGCCATCGAGCTGGATGAAGGTGATGCCCTTCTCGTGGGCCTCCTCCTCGAGGGGCGTGCGGTCCTGGTCCAGCTTCGCGTATTCCAGATGACGGTACTCCGCGTTGTCATCCACGACGAGCTTCGCGTCGCCGGCGACGACCTTGCCCGCTCTGGTGATCACGAGGGGGTTGATCTCGACGAGCTCCGCGTCCTCCTTGCGAAAGAGGTCGTAGGCCTTCTTCGTGATGTCCGTGACCTGCTCGGCCACATGCCCTTGGAGGCCGAGGAACTTCTCCAGCATGCGCAGCACGTAGGGCTGCAGGCCCACGAGGGCGGGCACGTGTTCCATGAAGATCTGCTCGTGGGGCAGGGACTCGATCTCCATGCCGCCGCTCGCACTCGCCATGAGCAGTGGCTCCCGCGCGGAGCGGTCGATCGTGAAGCCCAGGTACAGCTCCCGCTCGATGTCCAGGCGCTCCTCGAGGTACACCTGCTTGACCTTGTAGCCCTTGATGTCCATCCCGAGGACCTGCCGCGAGACCTCGCGGGCCTCGTCCAGCGTCTCCGCGGGTTTGATGCCGCCGGCCTTGCCTCGGCCGCCGATGAGGACCTGGGCCTTCACCATGCAGGGGAGCGGTGGATCCGCGATGTCGAACGTGAGCCCAAGCGGCGCCGTCGCCGTGAGCGCGCCAGCACCGTCGAGGTCGAGCGGCTGGGCGATGCCGGAGCGGTCGCGCACGCCGTCGCCGTTT
>JBBSVS010000157.1:0-7340 GCA_038046665.1 Thermoplasmatota archaeon | reverse complement strand
TGCAGGTCCAGGCAGAACCGCCCGAGGCGAGGGCGGCCCTCATACACGTCGTAGACTTCGACGGACTCGTGCCAGGCCTTCGCGTTCCGCACGCGGCGGTACCGCACGCCGAAGAGCGTCAAGGTGATCTCGAAGATGCCCTCGCGGACCTTCTCGAACTCCAGGTAGGGCCGGACCTCCTGGGAGTCGAAGCGGTACTGCTCCGCCCGCACCCGCTCGAGGTAGTAGTTCGGGTCCCACGGGTCGAGGCCCGTGGCGGAGGGCGCGTCCTTCCGCTTGCGCTCCACGAGGATCTGGTAATCTCTCTCCGTGCGGCCCTCCGAGGCCCGCAGGATTTTCTCGACGAACTTCGCGGCGGCCTTCGCGGACCGAATCATCTTGTCCTCGGTCACATAGGCCGCGTAGTGCTCGTAGCCCAGGAGTCGCGCGAGTTCGTCCCGCTTCGCGAGGAGCTTGGCGAGGACCTGGAGGTTCTTTGGATAGCCGCGGTCGAAGAACTCTCGTTGCAGGCGTCGGCGGACGTCCGCGATTGCGGCGTATTGGAAGACCGGAAGGGCGTCCGGATACGCGGTGGTGATCGTGATCGGGCCGCCGTCCTTGGACTTGTGGGCGGCGATGTAGTCCGCCGGGAGGCCCGCGAGCTCCGCCTCGTTCTCCAGGGTGATGGACCGGACGTCCTCGTTGATGGTCCGGTCAAAGGCCGATCCGATCTCCGCGATCTCGTCGTTGAGGGCCTTGATCTTCGCCCGCGTGGCCTCGTCCTTGTCCACGCCCGCGCGGCGGAAGTCCCTCAGGATCTTGGAGATTGCGTACCTGGTTTCCTCGTCCTCCTTGGAGACCTTGAGGCCGGCGAAGGCCTCGAAGAGCCCGCGGTTCAGGCTCAGCTCGGTCTGGAAACTGTCCGCGGCCAGGTACGCCTTATTCGCCGCGTCCCGCACCGCTGCGTCGGTGTGCGCGTTGAAGAGGAGTTGTCCCTGGAGGCCCACCTCGGAGATCGCCAGGGAGATCTCGTTGAAGGGAACGAGGGTGTTCCTCACCGTGCGAGGGCCCTTGGACTTCAGGATCGAATCGAGGATCTTCCGCGCCCGCGCGAGCTCCGCGTCGGTGGCCTTCGTGACCGCCGCGGGGGAATCGGGGAACAGGAGCTTCGGGGTCGTCAGTCGGGCGGTGCGTGGTTTCTTCGTCGGGGCCATGGGACTCTTCCAGCGGACGAGGGCGGGACGCCGAGACGGGCGCTCCGATAAGAAGCTATTCCAACGCCCACATCTCGGCTGTCCATGGGCGGCGGAGCCCTCTGGGTGAGATGCCCATTTTCTACGGCCAGACTTCGGTTAGCTTAAATGCAACCGAAGGATGGCGTCCGCCATGAGCCAGGAAGCCGACCTCGCCCTCGCGCCGCAGGCCGACAAGGGGGCCGCGGCGCCGACGACCGCGGAGGCGGCCGCCCAGTCCCGCGCGACGAAGGCGGCCCCCAAGATCGACGCGATCGTCGTCGTCAAGGACCTCCGCAAGACCTTCGACCCCGACGTGAAGGCCGTGGACGGCATCTCCTTCTACGTCCAGAGGGGCGAGATCTTCGGCTTCCTCGGGCCCAACGGGGCGGGCAAGAGCACGACGATCAAGATCCTCACGACCCTCATCCAGAAGACGGACGGGCGGGTGGTCGTCGACGGCCTGGACGTGGAGGAGGACCCCGCGAAGATCCGCGAGATCATCGGCTACGCCGCGCAGGACGTCGGCGTGGACGACGACCTCACCGGGCGGGAGAACCTGCGGCTCCAGTGCAAGTTCTATCACCTCCCGCGGCGGGAGATTGACGCCCGCGTGGATCTGATCCTAAAGAAGGTCGACCTCGTGGAGGCCGCAGACCGCCGCGCAGGCACCTACTCCGGCGGCATGCGTCGCCGGCTGGACCTGGCCATGGCCCTCATCTCGAAGCCCAAACTCCTCTTCCTCGACGAGCCCACAACGGGCCTGGACCCGCAGAACCGCATCGCGGTCTGGAACTACATCAAGTCCCTGAACGAGCAGGGCGTGACGATCTTCCTCACGACGCAGTACATGGAGGAGGCGGACCGCCTCGCGGACCGCCTGTGCATCATCGATCGCGGGAAGATCGTGGCCAAAGGCACGCCCGCAGAGCTCAAGGCGGAGATCGGTGCCGATGTGATCCAGATCGCCCTCAAGTCCGACGGCACCAAGAACGTGAAGGACGTGGCCCGCGAGGCGCTGCTCCGCGTCCCTGGAGTCCTGGAGGTCCAGGACTACGATGCGGGCGTGGCCGTGTACGGCAAAAACGGCGGCACCCTCGTTGCCCAGATTGTGCGCATGCTCGATGACGCCGGCGTGCCGATCACTCAGCTCACTCTCTCCGCGCCCTCCCTGGACGACGTCTTCCTGAAGCACACGGGCCACCAGATGCGCGTGGAGGAAGTGAAGCCCGCCGGCCGCACGCCCTGGACGCGCCGCAGGAGGCCTGGGCCATGAACTTCGGCAATCTTCTCGTCGAGGTGGAGGCCGTGTTCAGCCGTTGGATCAAGAAGACCCTGCGCCGCCCCGCCTTCCTCTTCTTCAGCCTCGTCCAGCCCGTGGTCTGGTTCCTCCTCTTCACCCAGGCATTCAGGTCCATCGCGGACATCCGCACGCCCATCCCCGGCACGAGCCCAACGCAGTTCATCACGTTCAAGGACTTCACCGGGACGGACTCCTACCTGACGTTCTTCAGTGCGGCCGTCATCATCCAGACGGTCATCGCCTCGGCGATGCAGTCCGGCATGGGCATGGTCACGGACCTGGAGAGCGGCTACATGGACAAGATGCGCGTCGCCCCGATCCGCCGCGGGTCCATCCTCGCGGGCAAGGTCCTCAGCGACGGCGTGCGCATCGTCCTGCAGACGGCGATCATCCTCCTCCTGGGGTATCTCCTCGGGGTGACGATCGGCACGGGCGTGGGAGGGCTCCTCCTGCTCTTCGTGATCGCGATGGCCTTCGGGATCGCCTGGTCCGGGATCTCGACCTTCATCGCCCTCGTGACGAAGAACTCCGAGGCCACGCTGATGATCAGCCTCTTGACGACGTTCCCGCTCCTGTTCCTGTCCACCGCGGTCATGCCGAAGCCCCTCCTGCCCGACTGGGTGCAGACCGTGGCCACGTACAACCCGATCAGCTACGTGGCGGACTCCCTGCACAACCTGATCATCTTCTCGAGCATCGACTGGACGACCCTCGGGTATGCGGCGCTGATCATCCTGGGCGTTGGCGCCGTCACCCTGTCCGCGACGACGGCGATGTTCCGCCGCACGGTGTCCGGCTGAGACGATTCCGGGGCCAGGCTTAAGCCGCGAACGCTCTTGCCGAACCCATGGCCCCCCGCCCGTTGCTCTACTCGATGCCCATCAGCCACTACTGCGTCGCCGCGGACCGCATGCTCGCCTACAAGGGCATCGCCTTCGACACGGAGTACGTCCCTTATCACGACAAGCGCGAGCTGATCCAGGCCACGGGCCAGGACTACGTGCCCACGCTGGTCTGGGACGGCAAGCCGGTGATGTGGTACGACATCTCGGACTTCCTGGAGAAGGTGCGGCCCCGGCCCTCGCTCTACCCAAAAGGCCAGAAGGGCCTCGCGACCACGCTGGAGCATTGGGGCCACCAGGTCCTGGAGGAGCGCGTCTGGCGGTACGTGGTCACGAAGGTGCCGCCGGTCTTCCGCGACGATGGCGAGCGCTGGGTGTTCGAGGAGATGCAGACCCGTGCCCGCGGGCCCTGGCACGTCCTCGAGATGCGCCGCGACGAGTTCAAGGAGGACATGGTCAAGCACCTCGGGATGGTCGAGTCCATGCTCGACGGGCGGGACTGGGTCCTCGGGGAGCCGAGCCTCGCGGACTTCGGGGTCTACGGATCCATGTCCCCGCTCCTGACCGTGGGCGAGAAGGTACCGAAGGAGTTGCCGCGGCTCGCGCGGTGGGTGAACCGCATCCGGGCGCTCGGGTGACGACAGGCACGGCCGCGAAACCCTTATCCCGGTGCAAGGCCCGTCAGGCGACGCGCGGGGAGGCAACGTCCGTATGCCGGCGGAGTGCAGGGTCCATCGACTCGTTGCGGATGTCGCACTCTTGTTCCAAGGCCGGGTCCTGCTCGTGAAGTACGTCGACACGAGCCGGTACGACGGCCAGGCGGGCTGGTACCTCCCGGACGACCTCCTTCAACACACGGAGCATCCGGATCGTGCGGCCCACCGCATCCTGAAGGAGCAGCTCGGCTGCCGCGGCCTGGCGGTCCGCCTCGACCACATCGAGTCCATCGAGGGCGGTCGATGGCACCTGTGCTTCCACTACCGCTCGGAGCCAGGTCTCCGGCCTCATCTCGCCATGGGGGAGAATGTCGCGGCCGCGGAATGGTTCATGTTGGATGGCCTTCCGCCCCCGGAGGAGATGGCCCATGGAGGCTGGGCGCGGGACATCCTCCGACGGATGACGATCGCGGGGATGCCTGCGCGGTCGTGAGGCGGCGCGACGGACGCTCGTTTCCGGGTGTGAGACGCGCCTACGTCCTCTTCAGGAACGGCACGAGGGTCTCGAGGGAGACCTGCTCCTGCTTCCCGCTCTTCAGGTCCCGCACCGCGACCGCGTCTCCCTTGAGCTCCTTCTGCCCCACGAGCACGGCGAAGCGGGCGCCGACCGTGTTCGCGTAGTCGAGGTTCTTCGAGGGGCCGCGGCCCACGAGATCGACATCCGCGGCGAGACCCCCCTCCCGAAGGGTCGTGAGGATTTCGACGGCCTTCGCCCGCATCGCTTCGCCGATGGGGACCACGTAGGCATCGAGCGGTCTCGGCTCCGGGAACGCGCCTTCCGCTTCCGCGGCCATCACGAGGCGGTCCAGCCCGAGGGCGAAGCCCGTCTGGGCGACTCTCTCGCCGCCGAAGACCTCCGCGAGGCTGTACGCCCCGCCCCCGCCGACCTGCTTCTCCGCGCCGAGGTTCGGCGAGTCGATCTCGAAGACCATGCCCGTGTAGTAGTCGAGCCCGCGCACGACGCCCATGTCATATTCGAAGTCGGACGCGGGGATGCCGTAGGCCACGAGGGCCTCCCCGAGTCTCCGCAGATAATCGAAGGCTTCCTTGCCCTTCCCTCCGAGGATTTCCTCCGCCTCGTCGAGGATGCGCGCGTCGCCGTTCAGGGAGACAAGTTGCTCCAGGGGCTCCGCCAGCTCCGGCCGTCCGAGCCGCTTGAGTTCGTCCCTTAGCATCGGGACGTTCTTCTTGTCCAACGCGTGTAAGATGATCGACTGGTCCTTCGCCTCGAAGGGCAGGAAGGCCCGAAGCATACCGATGTCCCCGATCCTCGCGCGAACCTGCTTCAGGCCGATCGCGCGCATCGTGCCGATGGCCAGGGCGAGAACCTCCGCGTCCGAGGGGAGCGCGGCCCCGCCGATGATCTCCGCGTCGAGCTGGAAGAACTCCCGGTAGCGGCCCTTCTGCGGCTCCTCGTAGCGGAAGGCGGAGCCGCTGCTGTAAACCTTGATGGGCTTCGGGAGGGCTCGGAGGTCGGAGACGTAGAACCGGAGGATGGAGGCGGTGAACTCCGGGCGGAGGGCGATGTCCCGGCCTCCTCTGTCCTTGAAGGCGTACAGCTCGTTGACCACGCCGGGCCCGGACTTCGCAGTGAAGAGCTCGAGGGACTCGAAGATCGGCGTAGCGATCTCGCGGAAGCCGAAGGATTCGGCGCGCTGGGTGAAGCTCGACTCGACGAAGCGGCGCCTCGCCATGTCCTCGGGACCCCAGTCGTTCGTCCCGCGCGGCCGCTCGAACATGATAGACGCTGCCGAAGAGGAGGGGCCATGATAAACGTTTTGGACGCCACGGGAGCCGGCTCGGACCCCATCGCGAGTTATCGCAGCGCTGAGTCAACAACGCTGGCCTTCGGGACCTTTTCTCGGCGGTCCCTTCAAGCCTTCGCCAGCTCCCGCCGCCACTCCGCGATGCGGGCCTCGAACTCCGAGGCGGCGCGGGCCGCGTAGGTCTCGATCTCCTGGAGGGTGCGCCGCCGGGCCTCGGAGGAGTTGGCCGGCCCCATGTACCTCTCGATCTTGCGAACATCGGACCCCCGCGCCTGGAAGTGCCAGAAGTACAGGTAGCGGTTGCCGTGGATCTCTTTCTCGACGAAGCCGCAGCCGACCTTCACGGGAAGACCAGCGGACGTATCGCAGTGCGGGGATAAGAAGTTATCGCAGTACTGCGATAACAGCGGACCCGCGCTGGGCCGACTCGGGTGGGCGAAACCCTCATGAAGCACCCTCGAGTCGCGGGCCGCGATGGACTCCCGGAGCCGCGACTTCGCCTTCGTCATCCTGGCGAGCGTCTTCTGGGGCTCCTCCTTCCCCGTGACGAAGGTCCTCGTGGGCTCCGTGGACCCGCTTTTCGTAACGGCGGCCCGGCTGGGCCTCGGCGCCCTCCTCGGGTTCCTCATCCTCGCCCTCCTGAAGCGCCTCGATTTCGGCGTCTTCCGCCGGCCCATCGTCTGGGTACTCGGCGTCCTGAACGCCCTCGCATTCAACCTGCAGAACTTCGGGATGGTCTACACGACCGCGTCGAAGACCTCCCTCCTGGTCAACGTGAACATCGTGTTCATCGCGATCCTCATGGCTCTTGTGTTCCACGAGCGCGTCACGTGGAAGAAGGTCGTCGGGATCCTCGTGGGCATCGTTGGCGTTGTCGTGCTCGCGACTCAGCTCAACACGAAATTCCTCCAAGGCGGGGAGTTCCTCGGGGACGCCCTCGTCTTCCTCTCCGGCGTTGTCTGGGCCTTCTACGTGATCGGTACGAAGTCCATGGTGGACCGCGGCGGAGACTACATCGCCCTGACCACGGGCATCCTCGCGGTGACCACGATCGTCGCAATCATCCCTCTCATCGTCTTCGCTGCGCCGATCCCTACGGGGGGCACGCTATGGGCCGGAATCCTGTACCTCGGCTTCGTCCCCACTTTCACCCCGCTGCTCCTCTACACCCTGAGCATGCGCACAATCTCGCCGACGATCTCCGGGCTGCTCGTCCTCCTCGAGGTCGTCGTCGCCAGCTTGGCGTCTTTCTTCTTCCTGGGCGACCCCATCGGGTCCTTCACCTTGATTGGCGGCGCGCTCATACTCGCGGGCACCTACATCGTGACGATCGGAGAGAAGGAGATCCCGGAGCCGGGGGCCGCGGGCCTCGCTCCCGTACCTCAGGACACCGCGGTCCCGGGTCCCAACGGCATCACTCGACGGTGACGCTCTTCGCGAGGTTCCGCGGCTTGTCGATCGGGCAGCCGCGCTTTCGGGCCACGTGGTAGGCGAAGAGCATG
>JBBSVS010000156.1:0-1701 GCA_038046665.1 Thermoplasmatota archaeon | reverse complement strand
TCGCCTCCCTCGACACGACCACTCGCCTGGCCGACGAACGCCTCCGTCACGGCGGCACCGGAATCACTAGCTCCCGAAACGAGCGCGTTGACCAGAACAGGCTCAGGACGGTCCCGGCTCACGTACAGCTCCATCGTGGCGCGGAGCGACCGCGTGCCGAGCCGCGCGTCCAAGGCGTATCGCCCCTCGTACGGGTGATCGAGGTGCCCCCGCACCTCCACGATGCGGGTGATCGGCGCGATTGACCCGATGAACCCGATGCCGCCCTCGAGGCGGTTCACGTGTCCTGACCCCGTGAACGGGTCGTTCATCGTGTACAGGTGCTCGAAGAAACTGGTGTCCACGGCCGCGACCGTCAGCGCCTGCCGTGCTCCCGGAATCCAGACCACCGGCGGGATCATGTCGTGCGGGATCGGGAAGGGCATGTTGCCCGGTAACGTGATGCGTGTCGAGTCCGTGACCAGGAGCAGGGTCACATGCCCTGCGACGTCACGCGGCCGAAGCTGCACGAAGACGCCCTTGGAGCCTGCGGCCCCGCTCCAGCGAATCCTGACGGTGTCGTGGTCGCGATCGAACGCCGAGCCCTCGGCGGGCATGCCCTCCACCGAGGGAAACTCCGGTATCCGCGTCCTTCCCGTTACCACGCGTCCGTCCGGCGTCGTCACCCGCAACTGGTACACGCGGCCCGGCTGGAGGAACCCGGAGGCTGCTGCGCGCATGAGTTCATAGACGCCCGGTGTCTCGCCCTCGCTGAACCGCACCGAATCCCCGTCGTCCCGGGTGACCACGACCAACGCGCTGGTGACGGGCAGCGGCGGTCTGGGCGGACCGGGCAGCGAATCCTGGTCCGGGATTGTCGCCGTTCCCGTGAGGGAGCGTTCGACCACGATGTACTGCTTCTCCGCGCCCGCATCGAGCGTCAGGACGCCCTGGACCACGATCTGTTCCACGCCGAGCGGGACCGTCACCCGCTCGAGCTCGCACCCGCCGGCCAGCGCGGACAGGGTGAACAGGAGCAAGCGTGGCCACGGCATGGCGCGCATCAGAACTCGACCTCCAACCCGATCGTCGGCAGCAGCGGGAACTGGGAGAGGCCGCGCCGCAGCGGCGGGCTCTGCTCGTAGTCGAAGAAGTAGACGAAAACGTTGGTTCGTGCGTACGCGTTCAGCAGCGATGCCGTCGGATACCAGCGCGCGCCCAACCAGCGGAACGCCCACCGTGCGGAGAGATCGAGCCGCGAGTAGGCTGGATAGCGCCGCGTGTTGCGGGCCGCCCGGTACGGCTCCACAGAGTTCCCGAGGAACAGGTTCCGCCCCGGATCGTAGAACCGATGGGCCCACTGACCGGCGATGCCGGTGTAGGGGAGCGGGGAGCCGTACCCGAAGCGCACCGTCCACTGTGCCCCCAGCGGGCCGGCGAAGCTGCCGACGATGTTGAGGGTGTGCCGCCGGTCCTGCGCGGGGGCGAAGCGCTCGCCGTCGTCCGCCGTCCGGGTCACCTTGCCCAGCGTGTAGGCGACCCACCCCGTCACCCGTCCGCTCGTCTTCCGCACGTTGAGGTCGAGGCCGTAGGCCGCGCCGCGGGCCGTGCGGAACTCGTCGCCGACCTTGGCGGGATCGTGGCCGGGGTTCTGGTCCACGAGGTTGCGCATCCCCTTCCAGAACCCCTCGACGGTCAGCGACAGGTCGTCCCGGAACCAGC
>JBBSVS010000155.1:0-7276 GCA_038046665.1 Thermoplasmatota archaeon | reverse complement strand
TGGAATCTGCCGCTTGCCCGCCTGCCCCGTGAGCTGCCAGAAGAGTTCACCGATCTTGATGCCCATGGTCGCGGCGATCGGGTTTCCGACGCCTAGGAGGCCGCCGGAGGGACAGGTGGGAAGATCGCCGTCGCGCTGGGTGACGCCTTCTTTCGTGAGTTTCGCTGCTTCTCCTTTCTTCGCGAGGAGCAGGCCTTCCATGTGGTGCAGCTCCTTGTAGTCGAAGGGGTCGTAGGGCTCCGCGAAATCGATCTGGCGGCGCGGGTTGTCAATCTTGGCCTGCTTGTACGCCATCTTCGCGGCCCGAGCGACGTACTCCGGGAAGTAGAGGTCCCGGTCCGTCCACATCGTGGAATCGATGCACCAGCCAACGCCGGAGATCCACGCACGGTCCTTGATTTTCCTCTTGCGGATGAAGTCCTCCGAGGCGAGGACGACCGCCGCGGCACCATCGCTCGGCGGGCTGATGTCGAGTCGCTGAACCGGCCACGCCAGGACCTCGCTGTTCAGGACATCCTCCACGGTGATGTTCGGATCCGCGAGCTGCGCGCACGGATGCCCGACGGCGTTGCGCTTGTTCTTCACCGCCACGAGGGCGATGTCCTCCTTCTTGATGCCGTGGACGGTCATGTAGCGGTTCATCTCCATGGCGAAGATCCAGATGAGGTTCGGCTTCAGCGGGCGGTCCAGGATAGGGTCCCAGATGTGCCCGAACACGCTCTGGGCGTGGGGCTGGCAGGGAGACATCTTCTCCTCGTTGACCACGAGGGCGACGTCCGCAAGGCCCGAGGCCACATGCCACCATCCCGCAATCGTGCTGAAGACGCCGGTCCCGCCTCCGGTGAATACACGGACATACGGGCGGCGGTAGGCGCCGCATCCATCGGAGAAGTACTCGCCCTTCATGTGGACGCCGTCAAACGCGTCCGGGGCGGAGCCGCTCACGACCATGTTCACGTCGGCGAGGGTTAGGCCCGCGGAATCGAGGGCCATCTTCGCGGCCTCGTAGCAGAGCTCCTTCGGCGTGTCCTGCAGTCGACGGCGGAAGAGCGTCATGCCCGCGCCGATCACACCGACCTTCCTCATCGTCCGACCCCCAGGACCGCGACCGCTCCGGTGGTCGACGGGATGAACCGCCACGACTGGGCGAGGCCGATCTTGGCGCCGTCCACCTGGTGGCGTCCCGCCTCGCCCCGCAGCTGGAGCACGACTTCGGCGGCGCGGTGAAGCCCTGTGGCTTCAAACACGTTGCCGCATCCGATCGAGCCCCCCGAGGCATTCACGGGGAGCTTGCCATCGATCGCGTAGTCTCCCTTCAAGACGCGTTTCCCGGCCTCTCCAGGTTTTGCAAGGCCCATGGCTTCGAGATGCTGGAGCTCCTTGTAGGAGAAACGGTCATCGACTTCGGCCACGTCGAATGCGGTGGCCGGCCTGAGGACCTTCGCGAGGCGGTAGGCCATCTGGGCGGCGAGCTGCGCGTACGCCGCGCCGGGGAACTCTCGCGTCTCCAGCGTGGGTGAGTCGCTACACCAACCGATGCCGCGCACCCAGACGGGGTTCGCATGGAACTTGCGCGCCGCCTTCTCCGACGCGACGACGAGGACCACGCAGCCGTCCGCGGGCTCGCTGATATCCAGCGACTTCAGGGGGGAGAACATCTCCCTCGCACCCGCAGCTTGTGCCTCGTCCACGGAAGCTCCGTAGGCGGCGAGAGGGTTCAGCAGGCCGTTTCGGCGGTTCTTCGCGACGACCGCGGCGAGGGCCTTCGCGGGAGTGCGGGTGGCCTTCAGGTAAGCGGTGGCCTCGAGGCCCGCCACGATGTACGGATGGGCTCCGAGCGGGCGGTTCCAGATGGGATCCATCCCATGCTCGAGGACGCCGTCGAGGGTGACGATGTCCGAGGCCTTGCTGTGGGCCTCGACCACTGCCACGTCGAGCAGGCCCGTCTGGATCTGCATGTAGGCCGTGGCAAGCCCTTGGAGCCCGTCCCCGGAGACCGTGCACGTGGGCCGCAAGGCGGCGCCGAGCTGGTCCGGCACGAACTCATCGAAAATGCCGAAACCCTCGTAGTAGTCTTCCGCGCAGGTGATGAAGGAGTCCACGTCCGTGCGCGGGTTGATGCCCGCGTCCGCGTAGGCGCGGGACGCGCCCTCGAACATGAGTTCCTTCCAGCTGTACTCCGGCGTTGAGGGCCGGAACGCCGTCATCCCGACGCCGATGATCCCGACTCGCATGTCCTCCCAACCCGGGACGCCCTGCTCCCAGGCAGGGAATCACGGGTTCGCTCAAAAGGGTGTCGCAAGGGCTGTCATGTGCCGCTCGTCTTGCGGAACAAGACCTCGCGCTTCATCAGCTGCGCGCCCATACCGGGGTCCACGCCCTTCGGGCACACCGCGCTACAGGAGCCCGCGAGCTCGCAACGGAAACATCCGTGGGGTGAGTCCACGACCTCCTTGCGCGCGGGCCACCCCTGGTCCCGCGAATCGACGGCGAAGCGGTAGGCTTGGGCGAGGGCCTGCGGCCCGAGGAATTCCCGGTCCATCGCGACGATCGGGCAGGCCGCGTCGCAGAGCCCGCACATGATGCACATCGTGAACTGGTAGTAGTCGAGCTTCTGCTCTTCCGTCTGGAGGAGCTCCTTCTCGATGGGCTTGCCCTCCCCGTTCTCCTTGCGGATCAGGTAGGGCTTGACGCGGTTGTGGTGGGAGAAGAAGTCCGTGAAGTCCGTGGCCACGTCCCGGATTACAGGGTAGTTCGTGAGGGGAGCCACCTCGATCTCATCGGTTCCGAGCTCGGCGATCTGCGTCTCGCACCCGAGCATGGGCTTGCCGTTGATCAGCATGCCGCAGGAGCCGCAGATGCCCATGCGGCAGGAGTAACGGAAGGCGAGGCCGTTGTCCACGTTCTCCTTGACCCACAGGAGCGCATCGAGGACCGTCAGACCTTTCGTGAAGGGCACGCGGTACGTGACCATCCGC
Source organism: Thermoplasmatota archaeon (assembly GCA_038046665.1). GTDB lineage: Archaea > Thermoplasmatota > Thermoplasmata > RBG-16-68-12 > RBG-16-68-12 > RBG-16-68-12. The sequence continues at coordinate 4,298 of JBBSVS010000155.1, read as the reverse complement.
GGCTCATCGCCCTGCACGTTCGGATTGTGGCGGTACACACGGAGGAGGATGGTCTTCTCGGCGGTGGCCTCTTTCGGTACCGAGACGTGGATGACCTTCTCGGTGGGCTCGACCCGATCCACCTCGACGACCATTCAGAACCCTCCGAAGGCAGCGACGATCGTCCACAGGCCCCACCCGAGCATGACGACCGCCAGCCCGAGCGTCGCGGAGGTCACGAAGGTGTCCCACCGCGGACCCGTGCGGAACTCCAAGAGGATGTTCCGGAGCCCGAAGAGGCCGTGGTAGGTTGCCGCGATCAGGAGGATGGTCAGGAGGCTCACGGAGAGTGGCTCTCGGTATCGCGCGAGGGCCGTGTCATAGCTGAGCGCCTGCGCGTACCCGGTGACGCCGAGGAACGCCTGCATGGCAAGGTGCAGGGCTAACGTCACGAGGAGCGCCAGGATCATGATGTAGTTGATCAGCTGGAGGGTGGATTCCCTCATGCGCCCGCCCCCATGAACAGGAAGAAGATCCCGGCGATCGTGGACAGCCCCGCCATGATCATTGCTGTGTACAGGATCGACTGCTGGCCCTTGCCGAGCATCTGCGTCTTGTACGGGTAGTCGGGGCGGATCGGGTGGCCGACGAGGGACGTGAGCTCGAGGAGCATCACGCGGATCCCGTTGATCCCGTGGAACGTCGCGCCCACGACGACGAGCAGCTCTCCGATGTGGGCGAGGGGGTTGAAGAGCATGCCCATGAGGCCTTCCCACGCCTGCTCCCCCGACGTGATTGAGCCGGTGACGAAGATGTGGAAGAACAGGTAGACCAGCAGGCCTACGCCGGACACGCGTTGCGCGAGCAGGGCGAGCTTCTCCAGGTTCATCGGCTTGCGGAAGCCCCAGGCGACCTGCGTGGTGATGAAATCCTTCTTCGGCGCCTTGGCCTTCTTGATCGACACGATGGCGTCGCGCATGTCAATACTTCCTCTCCACGGGCTGGTGCTTCGTGATCTTGACCGGGATGTAGTCGAAGCGCGGACCGTCCGAGGTGCGGTACGCCAGGGTATGCTTGAGCCAGTGCACATCGTCGCGCTTCGAGTAGTCCAGACGAGTGTGGGCACCGCGGCTCTCCTCCCGCGCGAGCGCCGCCGCGACGACGACCTCCGCTGCGTTGATCAATGAGTCGAGCTCGAGGACATGGAGGAGGTTCGTGTTGTACTCCTTTTCCTTGTCGCCCACGTTGCGGTAGGCCTCCCTATTGAGAGTCTGGATCTCCCGCAAGGCGCGCTTCAGACCGTCGCCGGTCCGGAAGACGTAGGCGTCTCGGTCCATCGTCTCTTGGAGCCGATCCCGCACCTCATAGGGGCTGATGTCCCCGGAGCCCCGCAGGGTCTCGTCGAAAAGACGCGTCTCCTCCTGGAGGATTTGCTCTTTCGGGACGCCGTCTCCCTGCCAGCTCTTCACGTAGTAGGCAGCTTCGGCGCCGGTGACGCGCCCGTAGACGAGGCATATGGACGTCGAGTTCGATCCGAGGCGGTTCGCGCCATGGATGCTAATGCAACCCGCTTCGCCGGCCGCCCACAGACCCTTGAGCTCCGTGGCCCCCTTGATGTCGGTGTGGACCCCGCCCATCGCGAAGTGTGCGGCGGGCTTGATCGGGATGAGCTGGTCCACAGGGTCAATGCCGAGGAACTTCATCGTCACCTCGCGGATTTGGGGCAGGCGTTCGAGAATCTTCTCTTTCCCGAGGTGACGCAGGTCCACGCCGACGCACTTGATTCCTTCTGGGCCATCGATCCCTCGCCCCTCGTTGATCTCCGTCATCTCGCTCCGAGAGACGACGTCCCGTGGAGCGAGTTCCATTTTCTTCTCCGCGTAACGCTTCATGAAGCGCTCCCCGTCCTTGTTGACGAGGTAACCGCCTTCGCCCCTCGCGGCCTCCGTGATCAGGATGCCGCTGGGCACGAGGCCTGTCGGGTGGAACTGAATGAACTCCATGTCCTTGAGGGCCAAACCCGCGCGGTAGGCCATGTAGAGGCCGTCTGCGGTCGAATGGTGTCCGTTCGTCGTGAAGCCGTAGATGCGACCCGCGCCGCCCGTGGCCAGGATGCCCGCCTTCGCGCGGATGACCGCGAAGTTGCCCGTCTTCAGGTCGATCGCGGTGATGCCGCGGAAGACGTCCCCGTCCCGCAGAATCGATGTGGCGAACCACTCGTGGTGGACGTGGATGTTCGGGAAGGCCTGGATCGCGCCGTAGAGGGTCTGCATCTCCAGGAAGCCGACCTTGTCCGCGGCGAAGGCCGCCCGCGGGAACTCGTGCCCGCCGAAAGGCCTCTGGGCGATTCGCCCGTCCGGGCGGCGGGACCAGGGCATGCCCCAACGCTCCAGGAGACGGATCTCCTCCGGTGCGGCGTGCACGTACATCTCCACGGCGTCCTGGTCCGCGAGGAAATCGGATCCCTTGACCGTGTCCCACATGTGGGAATCGAAGGAATCGCCCTCGTCGGGATAGAGGACCGCGGCGGTCCCGCCCGCCGCGGCGACGCTGTGGGACCGCATCGCCTGGGTCTTCGTGACGATGCCGACATCAAGGCGGCCGTTGCTCACGCGAGAGGCTTCGAGCGCGGCCCGAAGGCCGGCCAGACCAGAGCCTATCACGACAATGTCGTGCTGTAATCGCTCCATCGACTCCCTGTCCTGACGTCAGGGGCCCGGGGACCTAAGCCTCGCCGTCCATGCAGTCGATGCTCGCAGGGACAGAATATACTTTGGTCTTACCGAACCGACCCTTCGGAAAGCCGAACTCCGCACGCAAGGCCTTATTTGCCCTGCCCGCGATGAGAGCGGTGGGAAGGGTTCGGCTGACCCTCTTCTATTTCGACCAGGAGACGACCGGGGACGACCCCCAGATGGACCGGATCGTGACGGTCCAGCTCCAGCCCCTCGACGACGACCTGAAGGGCGTGGGTCCCTTCCAGATCCTGACGGAGTGGGAGTGGGGGGAGAAGCAGATCGTCCAGATGGCCCTCGAGAAGGGGATCCTCCAACCGAAGTGGGACTTCGTGCCCGTCGGGAACCGCCTGCGCTTCGACCTGACGTTCCTCATCGAGCGGGCGACGAAATGGAAGCTCATCGACTGGGACCTGGCCACGCTGAAGTACTACTGGTTCACGAAGCCTTTCCTGGACCTGCAGGCTGTCCTGGTGCTCATGAACAAAGGGAGGTTCACGGGCTCGAGCCTCCACGCCTTCGCGGACAAGGACAGCGGGAGCCGCGTACCCGCCCTCTACCGCAAGGGCGCCCACCAGGAGATCGTCGATTACGTGACGCGCGAGCATGAGGCGGTCCTCCAGCTCCTCCAGGAAGCGAAGAAGGTCCTCGGGGAGTTCGGGGACCTGCGGAGACGGCCGCCGGCGCCGTGAGCCGAAGCCCTTAGAAGGGCGAACGCGTTTTCGTGCACAGGCGGCTTCCATGGACTTCGACTTCACACAAGAACACGAGATGATTCGCCAGACCGTGCGGGACTTTGCGGAGAAGGAGATTCGACCCATTGCAGCGAAGATCGACCAGACCGGCGAGTTCCCAAGGGCGACGATTGCGAAGATGGCCTCCCTGGGCCTCCTGGGCGTGACCATTCCCACGGAGTACGAGGGTGCAGGCCTCGACACGATCTCCCTCGCCATCGCGGTCGAAGAGGTCGCACGAGTCTGCGGCTCCCACGCCCTCATCATGGCGGCCCACAACTCCCTCTGCACGGGGAACATCTGGCTCGCGGGCACGGAGGAACAGAGGAGAAAATACGTCCCGGACCTGGCGAGCGGCCGCAAGCTCGGCGCCTGGGCCCTCACGGAGCCCTCGAGCGGCTCTGATGCCGCCGCGATGACGACGAGCGCGAAGAAGACCTCGGGCGGCTGGGTCCTGAACGGCACGAAGAACTTCTGCACGAACGCGCCCGTGGCGGGCACCTTCACGATCATGGCCTCGACCGATCCGACGAGAGGGAACCGCGGGATCAGCGCCTTCGTCGTCGAGCGCGGGAACCCGGGACTTCAGATCGGCAAGGTCGAGGACAAGCTGGGCGTGCGCGCCAGCGGGACCGCGCAGGTCATCCTCACGGACTGCCAGGTGCCGAAAGAGAACCTCCTCGGGAAGGAGAACGAGGGCTTCATGAACGCGCTGAAGATCCTGGACAACGGTCGCATCGGGATCGGGGCCATGGCCGTCGGCCTGGCCTGCGGCGCCTTCGAGGAATCCGTGAAGTACGCGAAGGAGCGCGTGCAGTTCGGCAAGCCCATCGCGGAACACCAGGCGGTC
>JBBSVS010000154.1:7128-18123 GCA_038046665.1 Thermoplasmatota archaeon | reverse complement strand
ATCTCGCCCTTGGCCATCCAGGGGTCCGGGTAGTCCCATTGCAACGTGATGGCCAGGTTGAAGAACTGGACCGCGGCACCCCAGCGGCCCTTCCGGCGGAGGAGCTCGCCCTTGCGGAAGAGGATCTGGGGATTCTGCGCGCCCTTGCCCAGCGCCCGCGTGAGGAGCCCCTCCGCGGCCTCGAGGTCCCCCAGACCGAGGAGCGTGTCCCCGAGCCCGAGGACCGCCCGGGTGTTCTCGGGGTCCACGTCGAGGATCGCCTGATAGAGGATCGCGGCCTCGTTCCCGTGGCCGTCCCGCCGCAGCTGCTCCGCTTTCAGGAGCACGTCGCCGGACTTGCTCGGGTCGATCTTGAGGGCCTCCCGCAACGCGTCCACCGCGTCGGCGAGGCGGCCCATCCCGAAGAGGAGGTTGGCCCGCTCGAACCACGCCTGCCGGCTCCTCCGGTCCAGGTCGAGGACGCGGTTGTAGCACTGGAGGGCTTCCTCCGGTTGGTCCAGGAGGACGAGGAGTTCGGCCTTGTCGAACCAGAGCCCGATGTCCTCGGGCCGCTCGTCCAGGAGGCGATTGTAGCAGTCCAGGGAGGCGCGGTAGTCGCCCTCCTCGAGGAAGGCCTGCGCCTCCTCGCGCAGGTCGATGGCCCGCTGCTCCTCCTCGACCTCGCCGGGCACGAGCTCGATGCGGATCGCGCGGGCGAGGGCCCCGGTCACGCCCTGGCACTGGGTGAGGGCTTTCGCGTCGGCCGCGCGGAGGGACGCCATCTCGGGGAAGGCCGTGGCGATCACGTTGGCCTCGTCCTCGGCCATGCCGGGGACCGAGGCGAGGACCCGGAGCACCTCCCGTCGGGCCTCGTCCTTCTCCGCGGCGAGGAGGCGGGTCTCCAGCGCCTTGCGGGCCGTTTCCACCTCGTGGGCCTGCGCCTCCAGGGCATTCTCCCGCTCCCGGAGGGTCTTCTCCTTCGTGGCGATCTCCTCCGTGCGGGCCTGGACCCAGATCTCCACGGACTTCCGCTCCCGCTCGACCTCCTCCTTCACCCGCGCGACCTCGGCCGCGCGCGCGGCGGCCTCCGCCGCCTCCCGGACGCGTTCCTCCGGCTCCGGCTCGGGTTCGGGCTCCGGTTCGGGGGGCGGGATGGGCTCCGGCGGGAGCGGGAGAGGAGGCTCCGGTTCCGGGACGGGCTCCGGCGGGAGCGGCTCGGGAGCGGGCAGGGGCGATTCGAGTTCGGCGGCCTCCTCCACGGAGGACGGAAGGATCTCCTCGGGAGCGGGCTCCGCCTCCTCGCGCTCGGGGATGACCTCGAGGGGCTCGGGCTCGACCTTCTCCGCCTCGACGGTCTCCGGAGGCGCGGGCGCCGGGCGTTCCTCCTCGGCCCGGCTGACCCTTTCGGGGGCCGCCCTTTCCTCGGGCCGGGGCGCGAGGGAGCGTGCGCGGAGGCGGTATTCCTCCGCGAGGTGGGGCGGCATCCAGTCGCGAGCCGCGAGGTAGCGGTACAGGGGCGCGAGGGCGGACCGCTGCGCCGGTTCGGTCGGCGTTTCCCGCCGGCCGCGGCCGAGGAAGTCGTGCAGGATCTCCGCATCCCCCAAGCTGATGACCGGGCGCGCGTCCGACTCCAGGCCCAGGAGCTCGACGAGGCGCACCGCATCCTCCGGCGTGGGCTCGCGGGCGGAGGACCGCCACTCGACGATGGCACCGTCCGTGGAGAGGACCGCGGTCTCCCGCGGGCCCAGCAGATCGAGCAAGGCCGGACCCGGCAACAAGGAGGGATCGAGCCAGAGCGGCCGATAGGCGACGAGGTAATCGACGCAGGAGGCGCAGAGAAGCTCGCGGCTCACGGCTCCGCAACGGAGGCAGCGCGAAGGGAGCACGCGCGTTGCAACGAGGAAAGAAGATATAAAGGCACGTCGTCGAATGGTCGCGGTCCCGCGCGGTGGGCCGGAGAGTGACTCCCGCCCGCCTTCGGGCCGTGATACGACATCTTCATCGTGCGGGCCCGCCCTTCCCGCGCGAGGGGACCGTGGACATCCGGATGCGCCAGGCACGCCGCCCGGATTTCATGAGAATCTGGACGGCCACCCTCCAGACGGTCTGGGACGACCTGCCCGAGGACGAACGGCATCGTCAGGAACGGTCCATCTGGGAGCGCGAGCTGCGCCGCAAGCTCATGCCCTACGTGGAGGGCGGTCGCACGGAGGCGTGGATCGCGGAGGATCCAACCGGGTCCTTCCTCGGCTACCTGCTCTTGGGCGGAGGCGGAGGCTTCCTGACGCCGGAGCCCCACGGGTTCGTCTTCGACGTGTGGGTGGCGCCGGAGCAGCGCGGCAAGGGCATCGGGAGGTTCCTCGTGGAGTGGGCGATCAACTGGGCGCGGTCGAAGGGGTACAAGAAGATCAAGCTCGAGGTCGCGGAGAGCAACGACCACGCGCGGCACGTGTACGAGGAGCTCGGCTTCCGCTCCGAGCGGCGATACATGGGGAAGGTTCTGGAGTGATGTGACCTCCAGAGTTCCCTTTCGCGGTTTTGAGCGACAAAAGGTTAAATAACGGGCTTATAGTAACTCCATCCTCTAGCGGGGTTGGACGATGCAGATTACCCTATCCGACAACGCCGTCAACAAGCTGAAGGAACTCATCGGAAAGCACGGGACCGTGGAGGACACCTACCTCCGCGTCTACGTGGCCGGCGGCGGATGCTCGGGATTCCGGTACGGACTCGCCTTGGACGACAAGCCCCACGAGGGCGACCAGGTCGTCCAGGCGAACGGCGTCAAGGTCGTCGTCGACCCGAACAGCTTCGAATACCTCGACGGATCGAGCGTGGACTACGTGGAGAGCGTCGCGGGCAGCGGCTTCATGGTCAGCAACCCGAACAACTGGTCCACTTGCGGCTGCGGGCAGAGCTTCAACCCGAAGGGCGAGGCGACCCCGGACCAGCAGGAAGGGCACCACGCCCACGCGCACTCCCACTGAGGGCCCGCGAGCGGGCTCGACCCTCCTACATCCCTCCGAGGGCGAGCGGACGCCAGGTCAGCGCAGCTTGCCCGTGAGCTCCTTCTTGATCCCGACCATCGCGTTCAGGTAGGACAGGGTGCGCTGCTCCTCCTCGCTCACGTCGACTTTGCCGTAGAGCTGGGTCGAGGGCGCGAGGAAGCCGTCGTGGATCGCCTGGCCCACGGCCATCTCGCCGCGCTCGGAGCGGACGAGGACCGCCTCGAAGGGCTCTTCCCGCCCGACATGCCCCACGCTGACGTCGCTGAACTTGGCCGTGAAGTCGTAGCACTGGAGGCAGTTCGCGTTCACGAGGCCCGCCACGTCCTCCTGGGCGACCTTCTTGGGGTTGCCTTCCGCCGGAGTGAATTCGAGCTCCTCGCCCACGTAGCCCACCTGCCGGATGTCCCCGGGGTCGAAGCCCAGGATCTCCCGCAGCTTCTGCCCGCCCCACGCGCCGGGCGCGAAGTTCCCGTAGCAGAAGGTGCCCAAGGCGAAGACGAGCTCGTAGCCGGGCACATACTTGTCCCAGTAGAGCTTGCGCAGGGTGTACATCTGGCAGGGCCGGCCCATGACCGCGATGCGCGGGTGCAGGCCCCGGTCCGCCTCGGCGAAGCGCTTGAGCTGCGTCAGGGTGAGCAGGTTCGCCCGCAGCCCGTTGCCCGTGACGACCGCGCGGCCCGCACCCATCCGGATCTGCCAGGCGTCGAAGAGGTCCTTCTTCGTGAAGGCCATGATCGGTTCCTCGGTCACGCTCTGGTGGGCCAGGAAGACCGCGTCAGCCATGTCCTCCTCCAGGAGGTACCAGAGGATCGTGCCCGCGACCCTGTACCCGAGATGCTGGCGGAACTCCCGGTCGCGGCTCGTGAGGTTCATGACCCGTCGGTAGGAGCCGAGGGCGGAGGCATCGGGCTGGAATTCCTGCAGGAGCTCCGGGTCCGCCCGCAAGATCTCCGGTCCGTTCACATACTCGCCGTGGCAGGAGGGGCAGCGGTCCGCGTAGAAGAGGACCTCGCGGCCGGCGATGTCCAGAGCGTACTCGTCGATCCGCTCGCAAGTCGTACCGCAGTTCACACAGACGACGTCCGCCACCGCGTGGGCGGGAGGAGCGTCTCCACGAATCATGAGTCTCACCCGTTCCTGGATCCCGAAAGCGGGCAACGAGACCATGTACTGCGTGCACGCAGAATACGTAAAGCATGCATCGGCAGGGTCTCGTTCCCAGGCTTCAAGGCGAACCGCGCGACACGGAGAAACGAGAACGAGCCTTTCCTCTCCGAAACTCGTCTTGAAAAAGCTTGTATGAGTGGGGAATACGCGCCCTGTCGCGAAGACCCGGGGCCCCGGCCCTCGCGTCTACTTCAGCGCGAATTCCGCTTGGTGGGTCTCTTCGACCTCCCAGCGCGAGAACTTCCAAGACTCGAAATCCTCTTCTGGGTTCTCTTGCATCTGTCTCTTGCTCATCGCAGCGAACAGCGCACCGGTCCGGGATACCCTTTCCCGATGGAATATGTAGAGTCCGACTGGACCTATAGAGACTATGGGGAACGCTTCTTGGCCTTCGCCCGATCCGCAGCCCGGACTCGGGGCAGGCGGTCTCCCGTGACCATGTAGACCACGCGTTCCCCGATGTTCACCGCGTGGTCGGCAATCCGTTCGAGATGGCGGTTCACGAGGATGTACCGCGCGCCTGCTTCGATGGGCAGGTTCCCGTCGCGCATGTGCTCCACGACCTCTTGGAAGACCTCGTCGTGGAGGTTGTCCACCGCGTCGTCGACCTCCATGATGTTGCGCACGGACTCCGCGTCGCGGTTCACGAAGGCCTGGGTGGCCCGGTCGACCATGTCGATCGTGAGGTCGGCCATCCTCGGGATCTTCACGATGTCCTTGAGGCCGGGAGGGATCTGGCCGTGGAATTGCAGCGCAATCTCCGCGATGTCCTTCGCGTACCGGCCGATCCGGTCCAGGTCTGTAGTGATCTTGAGAGAGGTCGTGATGGCGCGCAGGTCCCGGGCCACGGGCGCGTGGAGGGCGATGAGATTGACGCAGTTCGACTCGATCTCCTCTTGGAGGGCGTACAGCTCCTGGTCCAGGGTGAAGACCTCACGGGCCACATCGGCGTCGGAGCGGGAAAGGCTGTCGACCGCCTTTCGGATCGCGAGCTCGCTCAGTTCCGCGAGGGTGACCATGTTCTCGTTGAGCTCCTGCATTCCCTGCGCGAGCGCCTTCCGGACCGCCTTTTCCGGCATCATCCGAACCTCCCTGTGATGTAGTTCTCCGTGAGATCGGCCTGCGGACGCTCGAACAGTTCCCGCGTCCTGTTGAACTCCACGAGGCGTCCAAGGTACATAAAAGCGGTGTAGTCCGCCACGCGGGCTGCCTGCTGCATGTTGTGCGTGACGATCACGATCGCCATTTCCTTCTTCAGCTCGAACATGAGATCCTCGATCCGGGCCGTCGCAACGGGATCGAGGGCGGAGCACGGCTCGTCCATCAGGAGGGCCTCCGGCTGGATCGCGAGGGCGCGCGCGATGCAGAGCCGCTGCTGCTGGCCGCCGGAGAGGCCAAGGGCGCTTTCCTGGAGGCGGTCCTTTACCTCGTCCCAGAGGTTCGCCTGGCGAAGCGCAGACTCGACGATCGTGTCCATCTCCTCCGGCGTCGTCCGGAAGTGAATGTTCACGCCGAATGCGATGTTCTTGTATACGGTCTTCGGGAACGGGTTCGGCTTCTGGAAAATCAACCCGACCTTGCGCCGCAGGAGGACCGGATCGACATCAGGGCCGTACACGTCCTCGCCGTCGACGAAGAGCTGGCCCGTCGTCCGGGCGGTGGGAATCGTGTCGTTCATTCGGTTGATCGCGCGGAGGTATGTACTCTTCCCGCACCCGCTCGGGCCGATGATCGCGGTGGTCTGGTTGCGGGGAATCCGGAGACTGATCTCCCGGATCGCAGGCTTCCGCCCGTACGCGACGGACAGGTCCCTCGACTCAATCGCGGGATACTCGACCTCGACGGCCACGGAGGGTCGGACGACGAGGTCCTCCACCGTTTCCGACGCGGTCTCTCGTTCCTTCCGTTCCTTCACCAACAATCGCATCGCCACGTCACCACCGCTGTCTCTGCAATCGATTCCGCACGATGATTGCCACCGCGTTAATGGAGAAGAGAAGACCGAGGAGGACGACAATTCCCGCTGCTGCGACGCCGCCCCACTGGTCCACGGGGAGGATCGTGTACGCGTAAATCAGCACGGGCAGCGCGATAAAGGGCGATTCGGGCCCGTACGGGATGAACGTCTGGAGGAACAAGGCCCCAATCACGAGGAGGGGCGCGGTCTCCCCCATCGCCCGGGCCGCCGCAAGGATTGCGGCCGTAAGGAGGCCAGGCGAGGCCGCGGGGAGGATCTGCCGCCGAATTGCCTGCCACTTCGTGGATCCGAGCGCCAGAGCGGCATCTCGGATCGAACTCGGGACCGCGCGGATCGCCTCCTGCGTCGTAATGACAACGTACGGGAACACAAGCATCGTGAGGGTCAGCGCGCCCGCGAGGACGATTGGGCCGAGGCCGAAGAACCGCACGAAGACCGCTAGCCCGAGGAGGCCGAAGACGACGGATGGCACACCTGCGAGGTTCGTCACGGCCGCCTGCAGGATGCGAGAGACCCGTCCCTTGCCCGCGTACTCCTCGAGATAGACCCCCGCCGCGATGCCAAGGGGGAGGGAGAAGAGGAGCGTGAGCCCGACGACCCAGAGCGTGCCGACGATCGCGGCCGCGTATCCGGCGGTCGCCGGGTCTCTCGCGTTCGAGTAGTTGAAGAGAATCGCGGGGCTGAGGCGCGGCCACGCCGTGATGAGGATGCTCGCGAGGAGCACGATGAGGGCGAGCAGGGCGATCCCGATACCGACCAGGAACCCGGCGACGTAGACCCGCTCCGTCATCCGCCGGACCGCGATGCTGCGGGGCTTCACTCGTACGCCTCCCGGAAGCGGGCCCGCAGTGCGTCGGACGCGAGGTTCAGCAGGAGCGTTACAACGAACAACGTGAACCCGACGGCGAAGAGTGCAAGGTAGACGGTTTCCCCGACCGCGACGTCCCCCGTCGTGCGCTTCGCCGCCCAGCCCGCGAGGGTCGTCATCTGGCCGAAGATGTTGAACGTGAGGTCCGTGTTCTGGCCCGCGACGATGAGGACGATCATCGTCTCACCGACCGCGCGGCTGAACGCGAGGATGAACGAGGACCCGACGCCGGAGAGGGCGGCGGGGAGTAGGACCCGCGTCGTCGCCTCGAGCTTCGTAGCCCCGAGCGCGAGCGCGCCGTCCCGGAGATCCACGGGGACCGCGGTGAGGGCGTCCTCGCTGAGGCTCGAGACGAGGGGGATGATCAGGATGCCGATTACGATAATCGCGTTCGCCCCGTTGAAGAACGACGCGCCGAACCAGACCCGAAGGAGGGGCGCGACCGCAAGGAGGGCGAAAAGCCCATACACGATCGTCGGGATCCCTGCGAGAACCTCGAGGACGGGCTTCACGACCTCTCGTACGCGCGCGGGCGCGTACTCACGCAGGTAGATCGCCGCGCTGAGGCCGAGGGGGATGCCGATCAGGCACGCCCCACCCGCGATGATCAGGGTCCCGGCGAGGAGCGGGAGGACACCGAACACCTCGCGGATGTCCGGGCTCCACACGGTGCCCGTGTAGAAGTCGATTGGATTCACGACCTCAAAGAACGCGACCGCGTCGAAGATCAGGGCGAGGAAAATCGCGAGGGTGACCAGGACGGCAAACGCCGCTGCGAGGAACAGGACGACCCGGACGAGGGTTTCCCCTCTCTCCCATACCCATTTGGGCTCCAGCGAGGCGAGGACCTTCCTCGCCCGGGCCGTTTCACGGCCCATCGGTTCCGGTTCCGTCACACGCGTTCGTCCATCCTAGCCTATGTCGGGCGTCTACGGGATCTTCACGAGCTGTGCCTGGATCTCCGCGTCGATGAGGCTCACATAGCCCGTCGCGTCGACGAGCTGCATACCACGGGTCGTGTAGCCGAACCGCAGGAAGTCCTGGACGATCTGGCGGGCCAGGCTCGCCGCGCTCGCGTAGATGAACAGCGGCCGGCCGAGCGGCTTGTAGCTTCCGTCCCGGATCGTATCGTGGGTCGGCATGATCGCCCCACGGCCGTCCTCGTTGTCGATCGGCACGATGCGGATCGTCGCGGTGTTCTCGACTGCGTAGGCGTACCCGAAGTATCCGAGGGTGTACGCGTTGCTGGCGACACCTTGGACGAGCTGGTTGTCGTCCTCACTCGCGAGGTACTGGTCCGTGTGCTCCGCCTTCACGTTCCCGAGGATCGCCTCCACGAAATAATCGAAGGTCCCGCTGTCTGTGCCGGGGCCGTAGAGCTCGATCGACTGTGCGGGCCAGCTCGCGTCGAGCTGGTTCCACGCCGTGACGCGCCCGCCCGCACCTCCACACGCGCCCGCGGACGTGTTCGACGTCCAGATCCGGCACAGCTGGCTCACCGTGAGGTTCTGGACCCAGGTGTTGTCCTTGTTTACGACGATGCTCAGCCCGTCGTACGCCACGAGAAACTCCGTGATTCCCGTGATTCCGTTCTGCGTGCAGAGGTCCAACTCGGACTGCTTGATCGGCCGCGAAGCGTCGTTCATGTCCGTTTCGCCGCGACAGAACTTCGCAAACCCACCACCGGTTCCGCTGAATGCGACCGTGACCTGGCGGTTCGCGTTGTTGAACTCCTCCGCCCAAGACGAGGTGATTGGAAACACCGTGCTGCTGCCGTCGATCCGCACGAGGTCCGGTCCCGCCCTGGGGATAAACAGGTAGTACGCCGCGACGCCGGAGACGGCGATGACGGTCACGAGGATGATTGCGATCATCGTCCCGCCGATCCGGCCGCGCCGGCTTCCCCGTTGGATGCTCGTTTGCTCTTCACCGACACTCATGGTCTCCTTGCTCCTCCGAACTCGTTTCGGGCAAACAGAGAGGCGGGGGGCCTTTGTAGGTTCCCGAAAGATTCTCGATTGTCAACCGGTGTCTCGGGAGACAATATATAGACTATTGTGAGATGCCTTAAGCCTCAATAGCAATTCTGTTAGACCGGAGTGCACAATATGGAAGGAAGGAAGCTGCAGTTGACGGGCGGATCCACGTACGTAGTCTCCCTGCCGAAGAAGTGGGTCGTCGCCGCGGGGCTCAAGAAGGGCGACACTGTGTTCCTGGAGACGGAGACGGACGGCGCCGTCAGCGTGCGGTCCCGGCCCGCGGGGAAGGCCGCGGCCCGCCGGAAGGTCTTCGAGGAGAAGGGGGAGGAACAGCGGGACCATCTCCTCCGCAAGTTCATCGCCGCGTACATCTCCGGGTACGACCTGATCGAGGTCCGCTTCCGGCCCGAGACGGGACCCTTCGTCCGCCATGTCGCGCGGGAGTTCTGCCGGATGGTCATCGGACCGGAGATCATCGAGGAGAGCCGCAACGCCCTCGTGATCCAGGACCTCTCCAATCCCGCGGAGCTGAGCGCGGAGAAGTGCATCCGGCGGATGTACCTCACCGTGAGGGCGATGCTCGAGGACGCCCTCCTCGCCCTGAAGAACCAAGACGAGACCCTCGCCCGAGACGTGGTCCAGCGGGACCAGGACGTGGACCGGCTCTACTGGATGGTCGCGAAGCAGTGCAACCTCGCCCACCGGACGCCCATGGGGACGCCGACGGTCATGGCGGGGATCCGGAACCACCTCCTCATCGCGAAGCTCCTGGAGCGGGTCGGGGACCACGCGGAGCGGATCGCCCGGGCCCAGGCCGTCCTGTCGGAGAGGGGCGTGGACCCCAAGCTCGCGAAGGAGCTCGACGCCGCGAACGCGTCCGCGATCGGGATCCTGGACAAGGCCTTCACCGCCCTCGTGACGGGGGACATCGACGCGGCGAACGAGACGGTCGACGGCCGCGGACCCCACCGGAAGCTCATCGACAGCCTGTCCGACCACGTGGCCACGCGGAAGGGGGAGGAGCTCCTGGCCCTCGGGGAGGTCGTGGACAGCATCGACCGCGCCGCGGGATATGCGACGGACATCGCGGAGATCGCGATCAACCACGCGATCGCTCAGGGCCCGGAGACGCCGTAGGCTCTAGGACGCTTCCGCGCGGCTCCGGAATCCCAACCGGCGCCTTTTTCTTGCACGGGCGCATCGTGGGGCCCATGGCGAAGACTGCCGGCATGCGCATCCGGCCCCGGGAGACCCTCGAGCTCGAGGGCGTCAAGGTCACGAATCGGACCGCGAACTCGATCCTGGTCCGCAAGACCCGCAGCGGGGTCGTGGTCGCGGACTGTTGCCTCGAGGAGCAGGGGAAGTAGCCTATCGTGGTCGCAGCCCCGACGCGAGCGTGCGGACGAAGATCTCCGTGGCCTTGGGCCGCGGGTCCTCCGCGACCCTCTTGACGATCGCGCTGCCGACAACGACGCCGTCCGCGCCCATTCGCGCCAGCGTCCGGACGTGGTCCGCCGTCGACACGCCGAAGCCCACGGCGAGGGGGAGGGCCGTAACCCTCCGCAGGGCCTTCAGGCGGTCCCCGAGGTCCTCGGGCAGGTCCGCGCGGGTGCCGGTCGTGCCGTAGCGCGCGACGACGCACAGGAAGCCACGGGAGGCTTGGCCGATCGCCCGCCCGCGCTCGTCGGGCGTGGAGGGGGCGACGAGCTGGATGTGGTCCACTTGGACGGCATCGAGGGCTCGGCGGACGTCGTCGGACTCCTCGAGGGACAGGTCCGGGACGATGACGCCGTCCACGCCGGCATCTCGGGCCTTGGCCGCGAAGGCCTCGAGGCCCATCGCGAGGATGGGATTGAGGTAGGTCATGAGGACAAGCGGGACATCCATCTGCGCACGGAGGCGGGCCGCGAGGGCGACCACGTCACGGGGCCGGGTACCAGCTTTGAGGGCCCGCGCGCCGGCGGCCTGGATCTCCGGACCGTCCGCGATGGGGTCGGAAAAGGGGATGCCCAGCTC
>JBBSVS010000154.1:0-7118 GCA_038046665.1 Thermoplasmatota archaeon | reverse complement strand
GAGGTCGGCGCCGCCGCGGACGCAAGCGAGGGCGAGCGCCTCCGTGGACGGGAGATTCGGATCGCCGGCCATGAGGTAGGCGAGGAGGGCGGAACGGCCCTCGTCCCGCGAGGCGCGGAATCGGTTCGCAATGCGACTCATGTCCATGACCCTCTTCGACACGCCGGTGGTCCGATGGTCGTCGGGACCGCGCAGGCAATCTTGAAGGTATCTCCAATCGGGCCCGGGGTCGGAGGAGAAAGACGGAGGGCTCAGGCCATCTTCGGGACGACCGCGAGGAGGGCGGCCCGGGAGAGACGGTGCTTCCGGCCGATCAGGCGGTCCGTGACCAGCATGCTCAGAATCGCCGCAATTCCCCAGACCGCGGAACCCTGATTCGTGGACACGAAGGAGGAGCCCATCCACGCGGTCACGAGGAGGTACCAGCCCGCCGCGAACAGGGCGAGCGCAACGACGAGGGAGAGAATTCGGACGACCAGGGCGACGAGCCCGGTGGCGAGGAGGCCGACGACGAGGATCGTCTGCACCGCGAGGAAGCCGTTCCCCGCCTGCCATTCCTTCCAGGCGAGGACGGCGGTGATGAGCAGGCCGACCGCCAGCACGACGCGGACGGCCGCCCGGCCCAGGAAGCGCATCACGAGCGCGGCCACGAGCAGGCCGACACCGGCCAAGAGGGCGTGGGCCAACGCGAAGGAAACAACCTGGGAGAGCTCCACCCCGACTCCTCCTCCGCGGAGCCTATGGAGACGCAGAGGACTAATAGATTGCGGCGGGGAGCGCCTTTGACAAACCGCGAGACCCGTCAGAACCGTACAACCGCGCCCATACCCGTGGGGCGTTCAGAAAGTGCAGATTCCTCGACCCCGCCCGAGGACGGAAGCGGCGCGATCGTCTCCGATCGATTTGGCGGCGCGGGCGGCCGGTGGCGTTGGGGTCGGCGGAGGTGCCGGGAGGACGGGTGAGGGCGAGCCGCTCCGCTTCAGCTCCGGCGCTTCGAGAGGGGGAAGCGGCTTTCCACAACGTCGGCAGAAGTGAAATTCGGACGAGTTCACCTGGCCGCAGTACGGGCAGAAGGCGTCGGTCATGGAACCGATTGAGACGAGCCGGATGGATATATAGGGCGTGCCGTCAGGTTATCAAAAGAGGGATTCGGAGGGAGGACGGTTCAGCGAAAAGGATTCACGGGGGCCGACGTTCCCGCAGGCCGCGGTGGAATTCTGGGCGCTCCGGTCAAAGGCAGAAAGGTCCTCGTCATCGGTGCGGGATTCGCGGGCCTCGCGTGCGCGGCAGCCCTCCACAAGGCGAACGTCGACGTGACGGTCCTCGAGGCGAGGGACCGCGTCGGCGGTCGTGCGTGGACCCTGCGGGACTTCGCGGACGGCCGGCCCGTGGAGGCGGGGGCCATGATGATCCACGGGAGCGAGGCATCGATCCACAAGTGGGCCGGGGAGTTCGGCCTCGAGGTGCGGCGGACTCCCTCCTTCCGGGGCGGGCGCATCTTCTACGGAGGGCGGCTGCAGTCGACGGTCGGGTTCGTCCTCCACGGGCTCTCGCGGATCCGCACCGCGATCCAGATGGAGAGGACCCTCCCGCGGGCGATCGAGCGCTACCACGGACCCGACATGAGCCTTCGGGACTTCCTCGCAAGCCAGAAGGCCACGCCCCTGGCCAAGGAGTTCACCGCGCGGACCTACGGCAGCATCGACGCCGCGGAGCCTGAGGAGCTGAGTGTCCGCGGGTTGGCCGAGGAATCGAACGTCGCCACAGGCGGGCTGCCGTGGGCGAACTACCAGGTCTCGGAGGGCATCGAGGAGATCGCGGTCCGGAGGGCCAAGGAGCTCGGGGACCGCGTCCTCCTGCGCCGGAGGGTAACACGGATCGAGTGGTCCGGCCCGCGGGTACGCGTCCAGGCGGAATCGCCAACGGGAGATGAGAGGTACGAGGCGGACGCCGTCGTGGTGACCGTGCCCCTGGGCGTCCTGAAGGCCGGGGACATCGCCTTCGACCCGCCCCTGCCCGAGGCGAAGCGCCAGGCGATCGAGGCCCTCGGGTACGGCCACGTGAACAAGGTCCTCCTCCTGTTCGACGAGGCCGCGCGGGCCACGCCCCTGGGGAAGGCCGTCTTCCTCGCGCGGATGGAGGGGGACTGGTACTTCATGCCGTACCACGGGGTGCGGGACGGGCCCGTGGTCCTCGAGGGTTTCATCGGGGGCCGCCGGGCCAAGGAAATCGCGGGGCGGCCCGAGCGCGAGGTCGTCGAGCAAATCGTGCGCCTCCTGGAGGAGATGATCCCGGGCTTCGACGTCCGCGGCCACCTGAAGGCGGCCCGGGTAATCGACTGGTCCTCGGACCCGCTGTCTCGGGGCGGCTACTCGTTCCCCGCGATCGGCGGCGGCATCGAGGTCCGCCGTCGCCTCGCGGAGCCCCTCGGCGGGGTCCTGTTCTTCGCGGGAGAGGCGACCCATTTCGAGGGAGAGCACGCGACCCTCCACGGCGCCCTGGATTCCGGGGAGCGGGCGGCCCGGGAGCTCCTCGCGGCGCGCAGGGCCCATGAACGCACACCAGACGGAAACTAGACCACTGGCCATGACAATTCATGGAGATTGCCATCGGTGGACTCCTCGAGGCCTCTGCGAACCCGCGCGGGACGCCGACCGCCGCGCTCACCATCCTCATGAGTCCGCGAACGGAGTTCACGGCGCTGGGCCCGTGGAATCTTCCTCTCGCTCCCGAGCGGACACGCTGACGGTCCTTGGCGGCTCGAGAGAGCTCACGCTCCTTCCGGGGTTCGTTCCTTCCGTGGGGAGGGCCATCGGAGCCTTCCATCGGCCCGGAGCGCGAACAGGAGCCAGACCGCCGGGACGAGCGCCGCGATGAGAAGCCCGTAGCCCGGTCCCCAGTCCCACAGGGTCGCCTTCGGCAGGTACCGCGGGACAGCGTTGTACCAGAAGTCCCAGTGCAAGGCCAGCAGCGGCATCCCCACGAAGACCGTCGACAGCCAGCCGACGAGGGCCGTGACCTGCCCCGCCCCCGCGCGGTAGGCGCTGCTGAAGATGCAGCCGCCCAGGAGAACCGCGCCGATCCCGAAGAGGAAACCGCCGATGAGGACCTGAAGCTGTCCCTGCCCCGCGGCGAGGGAGTAGTCGAGCTTTGTGCCGCCGAGGGCGAGCGGGAAGAATATCGCGGCCTGGAGGAGCAGGCCGACGGCCACCGCGCCCGCGTTCCGACCGCTGCGCGCCCCGCGGAGGAGGAGGTCCCGATACGCGGAGGCGAAGCACAGTCGACCGCGGTAGCCGACGTACGCCGCGAAGATCCCGAACCAGAGCCACGCCGTCACGGCGAGGCCGGGTCGGGTCAGGAAGGTGAGGGCGGCCAGGGAGGCGAGGACGACGACGGCCACGACTCGCTGCCGCCGAGGCTTGAAGGTGAGGGTGATCTTCTTGGGCGGGGAGAGGAACCAGCCGCGCTCCACGGCCGTGCGGACCGTGAGGAAGGCGCCCAGCAGGACGCCGCCGAAGAACGTGACCGCGTTCACCCCGGCGCTCGGGAAGGCGCTCCAGAAGTTCCCGATGTTGCAGCCCGCCGCGAGGCGGCTGCCGTAGCCCAGGAGGATCCCGCCGGCCACGGCCGCGACGAGCTGCCGCCGCCCGGGGACGGCGCGAATCGCGAACTCCCCTAGGAGGAGGGCGGCGAGAAGGCCTCCGAGGAGGAGTCCGAAGACGTGGACCTGCGGCCCCGACGTAAGGATCGGCGGAAGGCCGAACTTCTGGAAGTACGGCAGGCCCTCGACTTGCCAACCGAGGGCGTCCACGACGTGCCCGCCGATCTGGGACTCGCCCGTCGTAATCCCCCAGAGCTTCCCGCCAAGGACCAGGGCGAAGAGAACGCTCCCGAGAGCGAGGAGGACCGCCGCGACGTACGACGAGAAGGGCTCGAAGAGGATTCTCCGGAGGCGGGACATCTACCTCACCTTCTGCACGACAATCCGCCAGAGCCCGGGCGAGACGGACTCCACGCCGACGAACTTCTGCCCCAGGTTCCGCACGGAGACGGGGACGTTCTCGCAGGAGGATGGATTGTCCGTGAGGATCTCGAGTCGGGTGCCCTTTTCGACAAGGCCAAAGGCGGCCCGCGCGAACAGTTGCGGGTAGGGGCATGTGTAGCCTCGGGCGTCCAGGAGGTAGGCCCCATTCGTGGTCTGGGTCAGGAGATCTTTCGTCTGTTGCAGGAGTTGTGCGGCCTCAGTCATGCGTTCCCCTCGCGGGAAAGGCAGGACGCGCCACCCCTACATGTATACCACTGTTATATTGAGAGCTGGAAGGAATATTAGGATACCCTAAATATTCTCATACGACTGAATCGGTCACTCCGGTTCCCGGAAAGAGCCTACCGTTGCCGAATCCTCGCAGGGCTGCGCCAGTCCCGCACGTAGCATTCCATCCATGACGCTACGTGAGTGGCTCGCGGGAGGTCGTGCAGCTCCCGCACAGATTACCACGCGAATGGCTCAGGATACAGGCAGAACGAAATCTATATATTCATATAAGGATATCGTTATCCAGACATGAATAGCATGGTTGCATCACGCGCCCCGACGGAACAAGACGTCGTGGAAGCTGCCGATGCGTTGTTCCGCGAGAGAGGCTACTCGGTCGTCCATCAGCTCAGGATTCGGTCTTG
This sequence comes from Thermoplasmatota archaeon, assembly GCA_038046665.1. Taxonomy (GTDB): domain Archaea; phylum Thermoplasmatota; class Thermoplasmata; order RBG-16-68-12; family RBG-16-68-12; genus RBG-16-68-12. Next base: position 2,438 of record JBBSVS010000154.1, on the reverse strand, counting down.
GCGGCCGGATCTCGTCGCGGTCCGGGGCAATGAGGTTGTCATCGTCGAAGCGAAAGGGCACCTTGGCGACCTCCGCAAAGCCGTGGCACGAACGGCGTTGTATGCGACCGACGGCAGCGCTGCCTACCTAGCCCTTCCCTCGGAACGGGTCAGTGAGTCGCTCAGGGAGATTGCCCGAACGCTCGGCATAGGCCTGATCGAGGTGGATGAAGGGGCGAAGGTCGCCGTCAAAGCACCCAGCGGACGTCCGCGGCCGGCCTTGTTGAACCGGGCGCGCAGGGCGGTCGGCAAGCCTTCCCAGGGCGTCATTCCCGCCTGGCGGCCTCGCACCCTGCCCCTAGGTCGAGTGCTCCGACACAGGCGCCTCATTGAGACCTTGCTTGTCAATCCCAAAAGGCGGTTCACGATCCGCGAGCTCTCGATGGAGGCCCGAACCCCCTATGCGACCACATGGCGGACGGTGGAGGAACTCAAGGCCCTGGGAGCGCTGACCTCGGAACGGGTTGGGACATGCCAGTACCTATCGGTCAACGTGGATTCCCCGCTCGTGAAGGAATTCGAGAAAATCCGTTCGCTCGAGCTCTCCCCGCATCGAAGCGCGGCTCGCGAATTCGCAAGGCGACTCGCGGACGTGCCGCAGGTGAAGAAAGCCGTCCTGTTCGGTAGCGTGGCCGAAGGACGCGAAACGCCAGGAAGCGACGTGGACATCGCGGTCGTCCTCGCCCCGAGGTCGAAGCATGCGATGGATCGTGTCTACGCCATCGTCTCCGATGTCCAAGACCGGACTGGGATGAAGGTCGTACCTTTGGCGATCACACCTGCGGAACTGCGGTCTCGGGGCCAATTGGGCGACTCGATCAGGGTCGGAGAGATGCTGTATGAAAGACCTTGAGGAGGCCGAGAGCTGGCTCGATTCGGCGAAGTTCACTCTGGCAAACACGTCAGGGGGCGAGCCCGCTTCACCATCGCGGTCGCCCAGTCGATTCACGCCCTCATCAAGGCCAACGACGCGCTCAGCGTGCGTTTTCTCGGCCGCCGATCCACACGACATGAGGATGCGGTAGTCATGTTCGCGAGGATGATCAAGCAGAACAAGGTCGACCCTAAGTACGCACACCTGCGTCCCCTTCTCACACGGGCGGCCGCGGCGAAGTCCGACTATGACTACAAAGGGACCGAGGCCGGACAGGAAGAGGCGAAGCAGTGGATTCGCGAGGTCGGGAAGTTCATCGAGAGCGCAAAGGAGATACTCGGCCGATGAGGCACCTGTGGCGATCCATTCATGTCGTCCCGCCCCACTCCCGTCGCAGGATTTGGACGAATGCGGCTTTCGGGTCTACCGGGACCCACGTGCGGAACCCCGGCAAAACCCTATTACATGAGGGGCCCATCGCCGCGGTCGGAGGAGTCCTCGTGGTCGCCGGACGGGCCGCCATGGCCCTTGCCCTCGGCTTCGCGGTTCTCGGGACCGCGGTTCCGGCGCTCGCCGCCGTCGAGCGCCCGCAGTACACGGCGGGCGCCCGCTGGGTCTACGACCTCGTGGGGTCCCTGGCGGGCCTCCCGGGGCTCAACGCCTCCGCGCAAGGCGACTTCGCCTTGAGGCTCGCTGCACGGGTCGAGGTGAGCGTCGTCGGGTCCGTCGTGCAGAACGTAGGCGGGACGGAGGTCGCTGGCATCGAGGTCGCCACGCACACGTCGGGCTTCCTGAACGGGACCTTCGTGATTCCGAACGGCTTGGCGTCACAGACCGTGACGGTCACAGGCAGCCTCACGTCGGACGTCACGGAGGTGTGGGAGGTGAACGGCTACTTCCCAATCGAGTCCGAGGAGAGCACGGCGTACGCGGCCAGCATCTCCTTCGTCATCACAGTCCCGGTCGAGGTCCACATCTGGACGAACGCGACGACGAACGTTACCGCGGACGCCCTCTTCCCCCTCGACGTGGGCGGACGCGCATCCGCATCCCTGAGGACAGACCTCGCCGTGAGCCTGACCGCGATGGCCTTCGGCTCGCAGACGACCTTCGCGAACGAGACGACGGTCGCGTCCACGTGGTCCCGCCAGGTCCTCGCACAGGAGCCCGTGACGGTCGAGGCCGGGACCTTCCAAGCGTACCGGTTGAACCAGACCCTCGGCTCCTTCCCCGTCTTCGCAGGCGTTGCCGCCGCACCGGGGGCGAACGAGACCGCGTTCTGGTCGAACGACGTCGGGTATTATGTGAAGCGGACCGCCTACGTGAACGGGTCGGAGGTGGCGGAGATGCAGCTCAAGTCCTACTCGCGCGGGCCGCCCGGGGGGTTCTCGCTCCTCGAAGTCGTCGTAGGATCCGTCGCGGCCGCTGTCGCAGCGTCCCTGACCATCTTCTGGCTCCGCCGCCGACGTAAGGCGAAGGCCGCCGCGAAGCCGCCCGGAGTAGAGGAGGTGGGCGACCGTGCTCG
>JBBSVS010000153.1:0-1750 GCA_038046665.1 Thermoplasmatota archaeon | reverse complement strand
GCCGGGTTTTCGGGGGTCCACGAAGGTCGTGCGCACCGCGAACCGAGGCAGCATGCGCGTGAAGATCTCCGTCGTCGCCGTGTAGAGGCTCGCGCCCGCGACGACGTGGTCGCCCGCGTCCACGCAGGTGAGGACCGCGGACGCAATCGCTCCCATGCCGGAACCGGTGACGAGGCCACGGGTCCCGCCTTCGAGATCCGCGAGGACGTCCTCGAGGTCGCGAAGGGTCGGATTGCCCCAGCGGGTGTAGAAGCCCTCCGGCGCGGTGGCCTGGGCGAAGTCGGCGCCCTGATGCACGGAGTCGAGGGCCCACGTCGAACTCGCGTAGATCGGCGTGACGATCGGTCGATAGCCCTTCCGCTTGCGTCCGTGAATCGCCCGCGTGGCGGGCTTCAACGCGCGTCGCGCCACGGGCCCGCGAGCGTGGGTCCCGGGGAAATAGCTTTCGACGGACGCATGGGAGAGAGCGACGTCGGCGCGCGTGACCCCATGCGTTTGCCTGTCACGAGGAAGTAAAACCGGAAGGCTCAAAAGGGAAAGCCGTATTCAAGTCGCCGCCCGGCTCTCACCATGGGGCCGGGCCGTGTAGCAAGGTTGGTGGCATCCCATGTCGCGCGAGGTGGACTACGCTCCCAAGCCCATCGATCCGGACTTCATGAACAAGCCCGACGAGTATCCGGAGACGGGCACGCACTACGACCACAAGATCCTGGGCGAGGGCGTTCAGCGGACGGACGCGAACGGCAGCCCATACCCGACCAAGTTGGGGATCCACGGGACCCACGTCGCCGTGGACTGGGAAGCCTGCGTGGCCGACGGCGTATGCATGGATGTCTGCCCCGTCGACGTGTTCGAGTGGGAGTTGGCCCCCGGCAAGAAGGGCACGGGAAGCGACAAAATCGTCGAGCACGGCGGCGAGGAGTGGCAGAAGTACCGGACGGACAAGTCCGATCCCATCCGGGAATCGGACTGCATCGACTGCATGGCCTGCGAGACGGCCTGCCCCACGAAGGCCATCAAGATCAACCCGTGAGCCGCGCGGACCGCACGCGGCTCCGGATTCTCGCGTCTTCATGAGGTGGAGCGGAGCGGCCGTCAGGAGGAGCGACCCGCCGGCTCACTCGTCGCCCGTCTTCGGGAGGCTGCCGGGGGCCGGCCGGAACGCGGACCGCACCCGGTTCACGAAGGCCGTGAACCAGGCCGGCTTGTACGCGCCGATCATGAGGGGCAGGGCGACGGCCAAGTACACGAGGTGTGCAGTGACGCGACCCCATTCGGGATCTTGCGAGTAGCCGAAGAGGACCGCAAAGATCGATCCGATGTACCCCTTGTGGTGGAACGGATCGGGCGCGATCCCGGCTGCGGGGTTCCCGGCGGACAGGCCGAGGTTGTACGCCGACGTCGCCCACCAGCCGAGGTCCACGTTCTGAATCTCCGCGTACTCGATGAGCTCGTGGACGCCGTACCCGAGGAGGCCGCCCGCGAGGAGGACGAGGAGGACGCTCGTCACGAAGAAGAACTTCCGCAGGTCGAGCTTTAGGCCGACCAGGAAGATCGCGAAGGAGAGCCCGATGCCGAAGGCGGCCCCGAGGACGGCGCCGATGATTGTACCGACGGCGTCCTGGACCAAGAAGGGCGTGAGGAACAGGACCGTCTCGAGTCCCTCACGGAACACGAGCACGAACGTCAGGGAGGCGAGCGCGAGAATCGTGCCCTGGGTCACAGCCTTCTCCACGCGGCCCTCGACCTC
>JBBSVS010000152.1:0-1628 GCA_038046665.1 Thermoplasmatota archaeon | reverse complement strand
GGGTCTGCCTTCTGCAGGCCCCGTAGCGTATGGTACCCGCGCTGGAAGAGGGCCCGACCACGGACGCGGCCGATTCCCCGGAGGGAGATGAGCTCCAGGAGTTCCTCCTTCACGCCATACTGCACGCGGATCGTGAGGCGGGTGAGGGTCCGGACCTTCTTCTTGTTGAAGATCTTGCCCAGCTCCGCCGTGGAATGGAGGAGCCACTCCGCCTGGTCCGTGAGCCGCCGGACATCCCCCGGGCCGATCCCGAACTTCTTCGTGACCTCCTCCTCGGTCCGTTCGGTCATCCAGTCGTCCAGCAGGGTGGCCGTCTTCACCTCGGCCAGGAAGAAGTCGTAGTCCTCCACCGGGAAGGTGAGGTCCTCCTCCTCGATCTTCTGCTCGACCCAGGTGTAGTCGCCCCGTCGCAGGTAGAGCTTGGGCATATCGGGCGTGGAGCAGATCGTCCACAGATGGTAGAACGGAGTGTCCCGCTCGTTCAGGAGGGTGTCGCGCAACTTCACCGCGCTGAGCGGGTCGATGTACAGGTCCGACGTCCGCTTGCCGAAGAACGTGGGCTTGAGGAAGCCGTCTTGGCGGCTGATGAAGTCCTCCTTCTGGAGGAAGTCGAGGACCTCCCGGATCTTTCCATGGATCGTGTACACGTCGCCCGTGAAGGCGAAGAAGGTGCGGTTGAAGAAGGAGAACAGGTCGTCCTCCGTGTGTACGTGGCCCGTCGCGACGCTCGCGAGCACGTGCATCCGCAGCGCGGGCTCGGATCCGAGCTTGGACTCGATGGCCTCGGGCTCGCTCAGGAAGTACTGATCCATGAGCTCGTCTACGTCGTCGATATCCTTCGCGAATAGGATGGCCTCGCCGTACGTGTCGTACTTCGGCCGGCCCGCGCGGCCGCACATCTGCTTGATCTCGAGGACCGGGATTGGCGAGAGGCCCATGTTGATGTCGAAGCGGTTTAGGTCTCGGACGATGACGCGCCGCGCGGGGAGATTGATTCCGGAGGCCAAAGTCGTGGTTGCAACTATACCTTTGATATGTCCACGCTTGAATTCCTTCTCCACGAGGGATCGCTGTCCGTTCGTCAGCCCCGCGTTATGGAACGCCACGCCGCCCTCGATGCACTTCCCCAGGCGCGCGGCCATGGACGTGGTTTCGTCCTGCTCATGGATGAGCGTCTCGGCCGTCTTCTTCAGGTGCCCGAGCTGCTTCTCGCTGAGCTTGGCCTTCACCGTGGCCGTGAGGTTTTTCGCGAGGGCTTCTGTGGACCGCCGCGTGTTCACGAAAACGAGGGCCTGGCCGCCCGACGCGATGATGTCCGTGACAAGTCCGGACAGGTCGTCCCCTTCGACCCTGACCTCCTGCGTCGTGTCGTCCGTGAAGTACACGAGGCCGTCGTAGTAGACGCCCTCCTTGAGGGGAACCGGCCGCCAGTCGCTCTTCACGTGCTCGGCCTCGAGCCACCTCGCGAGTTGGTCCGAGTTCTTGATCGTCGCACTCAATGCGAGGACCTGGGCCTTCGGGTTCACCTGCCGCAGCTTCGCGAGGGTGACCTCAAGGGTCGGCCCGCGGTCCCCGTCGTTGATCAGGTGGACCTCGTCGGCCACGACGACCGTGAGCTGCTGGAGCCA